>JAJAYW010000203.1 GCA_026786005.1 Lysobacter sp.
GCCCCGATGCTCGCAGATTCGCGGCGTCGGGGCTGAAGCCCCTCCTACAAAAGCCTGCTTGAAACACTGTTTCTGCATTTCAGTCCGCGAAGCGCGATCTCACTCGAACAGGTACGCCCCGCAGCCCTTGTAGGACTTGTCGCCGACGACAAGCTCGGCGCTGGCTTCAAACGCCTCCCCGCTCATGCCGTCGCTGCATGCCTCGCGCTTGATCCGAAGCTCGACATTGGTGCCATCGGTGGCGATGCCCACGAAGCCGGATGCAATACCCACGAGCGGCTTGGCGTTGGCAATGTCGAGCTCGCGTTCGCCGTAATCGAGTTCAGCGTGCAGCACCGGCGCTTCGCCCTGGCTCACTTCGACAAACCAGCCAGGCTCATTGCCGACTGCGCGGAATCCGACGTTACGTGCTTTCGCATCCTCCCAAGGCGACGCACGGTCGCTCCTGGTGCAGTTGCCGACGTTCTTGCCATCCAGCATCAGCACGCCTTGCTGGCCCTTGCTCGAGAACTCATTAACCTTGCCATCGCCATATTTCGCGCCGGAAGCGGATGGCACGTGTGGCAAGGTAATTTCGCGACCCGAGAATGACAACTGCATGCCATCGCGCTGCATGCGCGTGCTGATCAGCAGGTCCCCGCATTGGTAATGCACGGCTTGCCCATCAACCACAGGCGCTGCCGTGGGCGCGGCTTCCGGCGCAGTCGCTGCAGGTGGTTGCGCAGCGATGTCAGGCGCACGATTGCCGGTATCGCCCACAGGCTTGCAAGCAGGCAGCGCGAAAGCCAGGCACAACGACAGCGTCAATATTGACTTCATGGTGGCGCTCCTTGATGCGGGGGATCACTTGGGAACGGTGTGCGTGCGGAATACGGGATAAAGATTGAAACGATCGTCCCACGAGGAATGCCGGCGCGCGAAGAATTCCAGTCGGGCCTGCGGGCTTTTTGCAAATTCGGCATCGTCTTTCAACCTGTGCTCGAATTCGGCTTTCACCGCCTTGTCGCGTGTCAGCATGTCGCGTGCAACCTCTTCGGCAACGTACGCCTCCATGTATTCCTTCTGTTCGAAGGCGTTGTTGAAGTCGCCCCACGCCGCGAGTGAATCGGAGGACTGCGGCTCCAGGATCGCCATCACCAGCCGCAGCTTCGGCTGTGCGATCGGGACAAACAGTGCGCCGGATACAATTGTTTGCGTGTCCTGCGCCCACTTGCCTTCGATCGCCAGTCGCTGGTGGCCCTCAATCGAGACTGGAGTGAACGTGGTCTTGTCGGCGCGGAAGGTTTCGACATTGGCATTGACTAGCGCGCTGGCAAGCGTGCGGAATCCGATGGCGTGGATTCGTAGTTGCCGCGCCACCAGCGCTGCGTGCACGGGAGGCACCAGATAGCCGCCCCTCGGTGCGATCACGCTGCGGCCCGGAATGATTTCGTCACGCAGTGGAACCTTCCAGATTTGCGGCTTGCTATCGTCATAGCGCGTCATCGATGCGCCGGAAATTTCGGAAGGCGTGCGCGTGTAGGCGTAACCGCGGAAGTCGACGGTGCGTGCCTTGTCGGTGGCGATGTAATCCAGCGGGACACTCTTGCCGGCCAAGTTCGCAGCGCGTCCATCGGCGTCGCGCGCCAGCTTGCGCCAGGCCTGGCCGTGACGCGCGACATGTTCGAGCACCGCAATCACCGTGTTGCGGGTGATGCGCACGCGGGTGGGATAGTCCTTCCACGAATGCGTCTCGACCAGCATGCCGATGCGGTTGCGCAGCGGAAAATAGCCGTGCGAAAAACGCGGTGTCGGCACGCCGTCGATGAAGCCGGAAGCAGGATTGTCGTTATCGACGAACGATGGATAGAACGCCAGCGGTAAGGACCCTTGCTTCGCCAGGTCTGCGATCACACCCTCACGCAGCACGCGTCCCGCCTTGCGCAGTTCGCCATCACCGGAGTGCAGCGGCTCGACCTGGATCGAGATGTCGTGCTCGAACTTGGCGCCATCGGTGACGTGCAGGTCGATGGTGGCGATCGGATCCCATTCGTTGACCAGCGCCAGCATCGCCTGCATTTCTGGCGAGTCGGCCTTGACGTAGTCGCGGTTGAGATTGAAATTTTCCGCCGTGGTACGCCAGCCCATCTGTTCCGGGCCGTTCTGGTTGGGCCGGTTCCAGCGGCCGAATCGCTCGTGGCCATCGACGTTGAACACCGGCACGAACAGCAGCACCTGGTTGCCCAGTGGACCGGGGTCGGCCTCGAGTTCAAGGATCTGACGCAACGCAAGGAAACCCGCATCCTTGCCATCGATCTCGCCCGCATGGATGCCGCCTTGTATCAGCGTCACCGGCAGACCGCGACCACGCGCGGCGTCCGCAGTCAGCGCGCCACCTTTCGATGCGACGATGGCCTTCATCGGACGACCTTCGGGCGTCGTGCCGAAATCGATGCAGCGCACCGCATCCGGATACCGTTTGGCAAAGGCATCGCACAACGCGATGACTTCGTCGTAGCGGCCGGTCTTGAGGAAGCCGGAACGCTCGGACAGTGTGGTCAGTGGTTCATTCGCCGCCAGGGCGGGAGCTGCGCAGGCGAGCAGGGTGGTCAGTGCCAGCGTGCGGATCATGTGTGGAGTTCCTGTCGACGATGCGTGGATGGTAACGGAGCGGCATGCCGCAGCCCACGCGATAGACCGATCTGCTGACAGTGTGTTGTCAGCAATGACGACGGGCACGGGGTCGCGCCCGTTGTCGATCGCTAGAATTGCGGGCTCTGCTCGCGCGAACACGGGAGAACCTGCGCATGTACACCCTCTACTACGCCCCCGGCGCCGCGAGCATGGTGGTGCATTGGCTGCTTCTCGAACTCGGTCAACCGCACGAACTTCGCCTGGTCGATACCGGCAAGGGCGAGCAGAAAATGCCGCAGTACCTCGCACTGAATCCCAACGGCGTGGTGCCGACCCTGCTGGTCGACGGTGCGCCGATGTTTGAGGCGGCAGGGATCCTGATGCAGCTCGCCGACACGCATGCAGAGCCAGCGCTGGCGCCGATGGTCGGCAGCGCAGGACGTCGCGGGTACACGCAATGGATGTTCCATCTTGCAAATGCCGTGCAACCACTGTTCCGTCAAGGGTGGTATCCGCACGACCCGGCGGGCGAAGCGAACATCGAGGTGGTGAAACAGAGCGCGGCGATGCGCAGCGGGGCGGCCTGGGATCGCATCGACGCACAGCTTGCCGCCAACGGTCCCTATCTACTTGGCGAAGCAGCATCCGCGGC
>JAJAYW010000204.1 GCA_026786005.1 Lysobacter sp.
CAACATGGCGGTCCGACGCTGGAGCCTGCGCCGACCTTCAACGAAGGCCCGGATCCCGGCCCATGATCGCGGGCTGCTGATCGAAGTATGTGATTCACCAAACGGCGCGGGCAACCGCGCCGTTTCGTTTGCGTGGACTTGCTCGGAAGCAAACCACCGATTCGCTACACTTCCGTCATGACCGCCCTCCCCTACGACCACCATCGGCTGCGCGAACTGGCCGGCGAGATCATCGTCAACGTGCGCGAGTTGTCCGCGCTGGGGTGGACGCCCGCGACCAGCAGCAACTTCTCGCTGCGTCTCGACGATCGCCACGCCGCGATCACCGTGTCCGGGCGTGACAAGGGCAGGCTGACCGAAGCCGACATCATGGTGGTGGACTTCGACGGCCAGCCCGTCGCCACCGAACACCGTCCGTCCGCCGAAACCTTGTTGCACACGCAGTTGTACAAGCGCATCCCCGAGATCGGTTGCGTGCTGCATACCCACTCGCCGGTGCAGACCATCGCCTCGCGGCTGTATGCCGGCCAGGGCCATGTGCATCTGGAAGGCTACGAGCTCTTGAAAGCCTTCCACGGCAACACCACCCACGACGATGAAGTGGACGTGCCGGTGTTCGCCAACACCCAGGACATGCATACCCTGGCCGCGCAAGTCGATGCGCTGCTCGACAGGCAATGCATGTGGGGCTACCTGATCGACGGCCACGGCCTGTACGCGTGGGGCCGCGACATGCCCGAGGCGCGGCGGCACCTGGAAGCGTTCGAGTTCCTGCTGAACTGCGAACTGGAATTGAGGAAGTTGCGATGAGCCGGTTGCAGATTTCAGAGGTATTTTCAGGGGCGTCTGTAGTTCGCAGGACAGGCACTGTTTCCGTGCTCTTGCTGCAGCGGCGGGTTGGCTTTCAACAGCAAAGCTGGTCAAACCGCCCTACGCCAGAAGGAAGGTCGCGATGAGCCGTTTGCGGATTTTCGAGGAAGAACACCCCGATGTGCCGGTGCTCTCGACCAGCGACCAGGCCGAGATGGCGCGCGAACTGAAAGTGATCGGCGTGCACTTCGAGCAATGGCAGGCGACGCAGGCGATCATCCCGGGCGCAATGCCTGATGAGGTCATGGCCGCATATCGCGCCGACATCGATCGCATCAGCGCCGAGCGCGGCTTCAAGACCGTCGACGTGGTCAGCATCGCCCCGGACAACCCGGCCAGCGAGGAGATGCGCAAGAAATTTCTCAACGAGCATTTCCATAAGGAAGACGAAGTGCGTTTCTTCGTCGCCGGCTCGGGCCTGTTCACGCTACACGTCGATGGCCACGTCTACGAGGTCAAGTGCGAACAGGGCGACTTGATCGCGGTACCGGACAGCACCAGACACTGGTTCGACATGGGCCCAGAGCCAAGTTTCGTCGCTATCCGGTTCTTTACCGAGCCGGATGGGTGGGTTGGACATTTCACCGGGACCGATATCGCGCAGAGGTTCCCACGGTATGAGCCGGAAAAATCGGGTTGAAAAATCATGCTTCGGTTTATGTCGTCACTCCCGCCTTAGCGGGGTTTTCAACAGCGCAGCTGGCAATGACGAGCCAGGTCGAGATCAAAATGGATGACCATCTGCGCTGTTATAAAAGCGCTCCCAGCTTTCGGTGGATTTTCAATAGCGAAGCTGGTCATGACGAGCAAGAGCGATGACCAGCCCCCTGATCCTCACCGACATCGAAGGCACCACCAGCAGCATCTCCTTCGTCAAGGACGTGTTGTTCCCTTATGCGCGCAATGCCTTGCCCGGGTTCGTCCGCGAACGTGGGGACGAGCCTGAAGTACGGCAATGGCTCGATGTCGTCGCCACTGAGCACGGCAGCATCTGCAACGACGATGTCATCGTCGAAACCCTGCAGGGCTGGATCGACGAGGATCGCAAGCACACGGCGTTGAAAGCGCTGCAGGGCATGATCTGGTCGGAGGGCTACGCTAACTCCGACTTCACCGCGCACATCTATCACGACGCAGCGGAGATGTTGAAACACTGGCACGACGAAGGCCACACGCTGGCGGTGTATTCCTCCGGCTCCGTGCCTGCGCAGAAATTGTTTTTCCGCCACACCGACGCCGGCGATCTGGCGCCGCTGTTCAGCGGGTTCTTCGACACCGAAGTCGGTCACAAGCGCGATGCCGGCAGTTACCGCTTGATTGCCGAGAAGTTGAAGCGGTCACCAGAAGACATCGTGTTCCTGTCCGACGTCGTGGAAGAGCTCGATGCTGCGCGCGATGCCGGGATGCGGACGGTGCTGATCGATCGATTGGATGATTATCCGCACCCGAGGAAAGGCGATGCCGCGCGCGGCCATGTCCGTGCTGAGTTGTTCACGGAAATCGACCCTGGTTGAAAAGACTGCTGAAGCAATCGAATTTCTGACTCGTCGTGCGACTCCTGCCTCTATCCGTGACGTGCGTGGCCAGCCATTTCTCCCATGTGGCCGCATTCCAGAAATGCTTGACCGGCAGATCGGTGCGGAGCACTGCAGTCACGGCTACTCCTCCGCCACGTCAAGTCGATACGAGGTTTTCGCCCTCTGTTCGCCGCGCCATGCATCGAACGCACGCACTTCGATGCTGTGCTCGCCGACGGCGAGATCGGTCGGCAAGGTTCCGCGCCATAAATGCGGCGATGGCTGCGCTGGAGGCGCGCGATCGTAGCCGCGCAATCGTGGTGCCAGGTCGTCGCGCATGTTTTCCGTGACCAGCGAGGGATCGGGCTGGGATGTTTTGGACATCGGATTCCAATTGCCGCCGTCAATGCGGTACTCGACCTTGCTGTCGTCACGTCCCATGAAGACATTCGCGAAGACCGCAAACGCCGGATACGCGTCCTGCCGCAGCACCTTCGGCGCATGCAGTGCGATCTGCGTGTCACTTCCATCGCGCGCCGGGTGCCACGCCAATGCGTATGCACCACCCGTATTGACCCTCAGCGTCGCATAGCCGTTCGGCGTGCCATCGGCCATCGTTGCGTCGGGAATACCTGCAGTATCCTTGACTCCCGACCAGAACGCGCCACAGGCCGCGCCGACGTTGTATTCGTGCAGGGGTTTCGTGCCATGCCAGCCACTGTCCGCGTCGTGCAGCACATGTTGCTGCGTATGGCTGTGCCCGCTGAGCAACAGCACATGCGGAAAGTCCTTCAGCAATCCGAACAGGCGCTCGCGATCGGCGACACGAAACGACTGCCATTCGGGAACCGGCGACGTGCTGAAGAACGGGATGTGCACGGCCAGCACCAGCAGCCGATCCTTTGGCGTGGTGGGCAGGTACGCCTCGAGGAATGCGAACTGGTCGTCGCGCAAGCCGCCGACATAGGCAGGACGCTGCCCCGGGCGATAGACGACATCATCGAGCACCACGAACGTCGCAGCCGTCTCTTCCCATGCGAGCGTGTCCGGGCCATAGGTGTTGCGGAAGGTGAGCAGCGAGTCTTCATCACGGGTGGCGTCGAAATCGAGGTCGTGGTTGCCAGCCACGTGCAACCACGGCACGCCGAGTTTCGCCGTGATGGCGTTGAGTGCGGGATACAGCGAGAGATCGTCGTGGACAATGTCGCCGAGTGTCAGGCCCAGTTGCGCGTGATGCTTGCCGACGATCGGTGCGACGATGTCTTTGTCGTAATAGCCGACATCCGCCATCGATTTAGGTTGGGAGTCGCTGAACACAAGCACTTCAAGATCGCGCTTGCGCAGCGATTCGCGCCGCAACGGGAAATCGATTGATGCCGCCGATGCACCGGTCGGTGCGATACCACCATATTTCAGTGCGACGCCACCAAATGGCACATGGTGTTTCCAGAACAGAGGCAGTCCTGCGCTACCCGTCGCGACGCGCCAACCGGCGGGCTTGATGACGAAGAGGGTCTGTCCGTGCTGTACGGACAGGCTGTAATTGCCGATGCGATCGGTACGGGCGACATCGCGACCGTTTGACACCGCAACATCGGCAACGCCGCGCTCTCCAACATCGAACACGCCGTTGCCATTGGCGTCGTCGAACACGCGGCCGGCGGATGCCTGCGATTGCAAGGATTGCGCATGTAGCGCTCCCGCGATGGCCGTGATGGCGAGGAACGATGCGTAGCGAAGACGGGACATGGCCATGCCTGGATTATTGCGCAAGACCAGGCTCTTGTAGGAGCGCACCCGGGCGCGATGTGGCTC
>JAJAYW010000205.1 GCA_026786005.1 Lysobacter sp.
AAAGTTCTGAGGATCATCACCGACATCGAAACGGACGACGTGCAGAAGGCGGACGCATTCTATCGAGACGTGCTCGGCCTCGATCTCGCCATGGACCAAGGATGGATCCGTACTTACACGTCTAAAGCCAAGATGACGGTCCAGGTCAGCTTCGCCAAAGAAGGTGGCTCAGGCGCGCCTGTGCCACACCTGTCAATCGAGGTCGATGACCTTGATGAGGCCCTGCGAAGAGTCAAGAAGGCCGCAATTGCCATTGAGTACGGTCCCGCCAGCGAACCTTGGGGAGTGCGCCGGTTCTATGTTCGGGACCCGTTCGACAAGCTCATCAACATCCTGCAGCACGAGTAGGCAAATGCGCCATAACCATTCATTCAAGCTAACCCCGCTCAGCGGATCGGCTTAATCCAGGCGTCATGCCCATGAAAAACAACGCTACCAATCTCACAAAAAATGAAAACTCGGGCTGCGTCATGGCTCGGATTACCCGCCGCAGGCAGTTGCATTCCAGGAACTTCAGCCTGACCGAGTATGGTTCGTGGCCAAAAGCCGAGGCCGCGGCTGCAAAGTGGGTGGCAGGCATCAAATCCCGACTGCCTCCGGCTTTGGCGTCAAAGGACCGGCTGACCAGTCGAAACGAATCTGGCGTCGTGGGAGTTGCCCTGAAATCCAGCACCAAGCACCTGCAGTCAGGTGACTACATTCACTATTCCTGGCAGGCCTTCTGGCCGGGCAACGCCAGTGGCGTCCGCTGGGGCATAGACAAGTACGGAGACAATGAGGCGTTTGTGCATGCGGTCCTGGCCCGCAAGCTGGAAACGGCCGACCGGGCCAAGGTGCAAGCGTCTTTCAAGCGCATCAAGGGAACGCCGGAGTACCGCTCGATCCTTCAGCAGAAGTCGCTGGAATTGGTCTGATACATGGGCACAACACGGCATGCAAGCCGAACGCGCTCGCGGCTCGGCTGCAGAGCTGCGTGTGCCACTCAAACAAGCTCGATGGATGGCGTCATCCTCTCTGTACCAGCCAGGATGCGTTACCGCTCAATCGCGCCGCATCGTCACGTCTGACCCAGCGACTCGTTCAAGTCGAATCCCGAAACCTCGCGTAGAGCCGAGCTGAATCGAGGGTCGGAACCTCATCGTGTGCCTCGCTCAGAACAGACGGTTCAACCGCACGCACTTTGCAACGTGCATCACGCTTCGGCCCATTGCGATCGCCAGACCCGTTTGCCGTACCAGCAAGTACGCCTGGCACTTGACAGCCATCTTGCAACCCCTGCTGCACTGCGCCATGCTCAGCACTTCCGGGGGAAGAGTGTCTGTTTTATGGCCCATCGCGTCATCAAGAAATATCCGAACCGTCGTCTCTATGACACCGAGATCTCCAGCTACATCACGATCGAGGACGTGCGGCAGCTGATCGTGGAGGGCGAGGAATTCGAGGTCCGCGATGCCAAGAGCGGCGAAGACCTCACGCGGCAGGTGCTGCTGCAGATCATCGCCGAGCACGAACAGGACGGCGAACCGATGCTGTCCACGCAGCTCCTGAGCCAGATCATCCGCTTCTACGGCGATTCGTTGCAGGGCTTCATGGGCAATTACCTCGAGCGCTCCATGCAGACGTTCCTGGAGCAGCAGAACCAGTTTCGCCAGCAGGTTGGCAGCATGCTGGGGCAGACGCCGTGGACGATGATGAACCAGCTCACCGAGCGCAACCTGGCGCTGTGGAAGGAATTCCAGACGACGCTGGTCGGCGGCGCGCGCAACGCCGACACGCGCGCGCCTGAAAGCGAAACTGCCAAGCCGCGTAGTCGCTGAATCCTCCTTGCGACGCCAGTCGCACATCCCGTCACCATCCGCGTCATGCGCGGGTTTTTTCTTGAGAGCCGATCCAGCATGAGCAAGCGCGTGGCCGTCGTGACCGGCGGCATTGGTGGTCTTGGGACCGAAATCTGCCTCTCGCTCGCCCGCGCCGGGCGCACCGTCATCGCCGCCGATCTGGCTACCGACGACAGCCGCATCGCTGAATTCAAACAACAGACCGCGGGCCACGATGTGCATTTCGAGGCCATAAACGTAGCCGATTTCGATGTCTGCGGCGCTGTGGTGCACAAGATCCTGCAGGAGCACGGATCGCTCGACATCCTGGTCAACGCCGCCGGCATCACCCGCGACGGCACGCTGCGCAAGATGGACCGCGTGCAATGGGATTCGGTGCTCAGCGTCAATCTCGACGGCGTCTTCAACATGTGCCGTCACGCCGTGGACGGAATGCTGGATCGCGGCTTTGGGCGCGTCGTCAACATCAGTTCGGTCAATGGCCAGACCGGCCAGTTCGGACAGACCAACTATTCCGCGGCCAAGGCCGGCATGCACGGTTTCACCATGGCGCTGGCACGTGAAGTGGCGCGCAAGGGCGTGACCGTGAATTCGGTATCACCGGGTTATTGCGAAACGGCGCTGGTGATGGCCGTGCCGGAAGAGATACGCGCGAAGATCCTCGACAACGTGCCGGTGGGGCGGCTTGGCAAGCCGAGCGAGATCGCACGCACGGTGGAATTTTTGACGGCCGACGATGCAGGTTTCATTACCGGCGCGAATATTCCGGTCAACGGCGGGTTGTTCATGAGTTTTTGAATGGCTTGTCATTCCCGCGGAGGCGGGAATCCATGCCGGCTTTTTTTACTAAGAGCCATCTTACGAATCAGATCAGGTACGGACATGGATTCCCGCCTTCGCGGGAATGACGCGTCTGAGCGGGCT
>JAJAYW010000206.1 GCA_026786005.1 Lysobacter sp.
CCTGGGCGCGATGAGCTTTTCCGGTAACGCCCCATCGCGCCCAGGTGCGCTCCTACAAAGCCCGCAATGCCCAATTTCGGCCATCGCCTATAATTCGTGGCTTGTGTATCCGCAACGGAGCCAATGATGCTCAACGACATCAAGAAAGATGCCCAGACCCGCATGACCAAGAGCATTGACGGCCTGCGCCATGACCTGACCAAGGTCCGCACCGGCCGCGCCTCGCCCGCGCTGGTCGATCATTTGAAGGTGAACTATTACGGCTCCGAGATGCCGTTGTCGCAGGTGGCCAGCGTTGCCGTCTCCGATGCGCGTTCACTCACGATCACGCCGTGGGAAAAACCGATGGTGGCCGCGGTCGAGAAAGCGATCATCGCTTCCGACCTGGGCCTGACGCCCAACACCTCCGGCACCGTGATCCGCATCAACCTGCCGGCGCTCACCGAGGAACGCCGCAAGGAATTGTCCAAGCACGTGCATGCCGAAGGCGAGAATGCCAAGGTCGCGATCCGCAATGTCCGCCGCGATGCCAACCAGCAGGTCAAGGATCTGCTGAAAGACAAGAAGATCACCGAGGACGAGCAGGGCCGCAGCGAAGACGACATCCAGAAACTGACCGACAAGTCGATCAAGGATGTCGACGACGTGGTCAAGGCCAAGGAACAGGAATTGATGGCGGTTTGAAGGCGGGGAGTGGGAAATGGGAAGTAGGGAGTGGGAAAAGCAGAATCGTCAACTGCCACAACATCATTCCAATACCCGGCTCCGACTCCCTACTCACTAACTCCCCACTCCCAGCCTCATGAATATCCCGCGCCACCTCGCCGTCATCATGGATGGCAACGGCCGATGGGCCGAGCGGCGCAAGCGTCCACGAATCATCGGCCATCGCGCCGGCGCGCGCGCGGTCAACATCTGCATCGACTTCTGCCTCGAGCATGGCATCGAGGCGCTGACGCTGTTTGCCTTTTCCAGCGAAAACTGGGGCCGTCCCGAAGATGAAATCGGTGCATTGATGAAGTTGTTCATGAATGCGCTGGACCGCGAAGTGGACGAACTGCATCGTCGCCAAGTGCGCATTCGTTTCATCGGCGATCGTGAACGCTTCAGCGACAAGATCCGCGCGCGCATGACCAGTGCCGAAACGCAGACGCGCGATAACTCAAGACTCACGCTCACCATCGCCGCCAGTTACGGCGGCCGCCAGGACATCGTGCTGGCGACGCGCGCGCTGGCCGAAGAGGTGGCTGCGGGCCGCTTGCAACCCGATCAGATCGACGAAGCCGCGGTCCATGCCCGGATGGCATTATCCGACTTGCCCACGCCCGACTTGTTCATCCGCACTGGCGGCGACCATCGCATCAGCAATTTCCTGCTGTGGCAGATGGCGTACACCGAACTGTGGTTCACCGAAACATTGTGGCCGGAGCTAGATGCCGCCACACTGCGCCGCGCACTGGACGATTACGCCCAGCGCGAACGCCGTTTTGGCCTCACGGGCGCGCAGATTGCCGCTCAACCTGATCCGGGCACTGCATGACCAGACTTCGCGTCCTGACCGCGTCGATCCTTGCGCCGCTGGCGATCGCGGCGATATTGTTTTTGCCGACGCCGTGGCTGGTCGCGCTCACGGCCGTGATGTTCCTGGCCGGAATGTGGGAATGGTTTGCGCTTGCGGAAATCGATGACACGCTGGCACGCACCATCCTGCTGGTCGCCAACCTGTTGCTGATGGTGGCGCTGGTGTGGGGATCGCAATCGGCGACGGGCGGCACGCTGGTGTTGTTCCGCATCGCAACGGTGGTCGGCGTGATCTGGTGGTTGCTGGCCGCGCTTTGGTTGACGCGCTACGATTTCGCTTCCGATCACGACACGCATGCACGTGCTTTCAAGCTGGCGGCGGGCACGCTGGCGATTATCCCGGCATGGTGTGCGCTGGCGCTGATCCATGCCGAGCAACCTAATGGACATCGCTGGCTGCTGGTGGCGCTGGCCATCGTCTGGGCGGCGGACACCGGCGCGTATTTCGCCGGGCGCGCCTTCGGTAAACACAAACTCAGTCCGCGCATCAGTCCCAACAAGACCGTGGAAGGCCTGGGCGGCGGCATGCTCGCCGGTTTGACCGCTGGCGTGCTGGGCGGCTGGATCGCGGGAGCCAGCCTGCAGCAGTTGCCGCTGGTGGCGCTGATGGCATTCATCGTCGTGCTCTTCTCGGTGATCGGTGATCTGTTCGAGAGCCTGCTCAAGCGTCATGTCGGCGCCAAGGATTCGGGCAACCTGATTCCCGGACACGGCGGCATCCTGGATCGCATCGACAGCGTGCTGGCCGCCCTGCCCGTGTTCGCACTCGGGAAGGCCTGGCTGGAATTTTGATGCACTCGGTCGAGATCGTAGGGTGGATCTGGACCCACCATTGCGCAGCAAACAAGCGTGCTGGCCGAAACCATGTCGCCCGATCTCAAAGCAGTGGGTCCAGACCCATCCTGCGTAACTTCGCCCATGAATAACGTCGCCGTACTTGGCGCGACCGGGTCGATCGGCACTTCGGCGCTCGATGTCATCACCCGCCATCCAGACCGCCTGCGAGTCAGCGTGCTGGCGGGCGGACGCAATGTCGACGCATTGATCGCGTTATGCCGACAACATCGTCCCGACCACGCGGTCATCGCCGACGCGGCATCGTTCGCCAGCCTGCGCGACGGTTTGCGCGCTGCCGGGCTCAAGACCGAAGCACATCCGGGCAAGGAGGCCATCGATACGCTTGCCGGCGGCGACGCCTGTGACATCGTCATTGCCGCCATCGTCGGTGCCGCCGGCCTGTCATCGACGCTCGCCGCAGCGAAGGCCGGCAAACGCTTGTTGCTGGCAAACAAGGAATCGCTGGTGCTGGCCGGCGAACTGTTGATGGCCGCTGCGCGCAACGCGGGCGCCGACATCATCCCGATCGACAGCGAACACAACGCGATCTTTCAATGCCTGCCGTCCGCCGATGCCTGCGCGGGTCTGCGCAGGATCGTGCTGACGGCGTCCGGCGGACCGTTCCGGGGTCGCACGCGCAGTACGTTGCGCGACATCACGCCGGAACAAGCCATCGCCCATCCCAAGTGGTCGATGGGGCCCAAGATCTCCGTCGATTCCGCAACCCTGATGAACAAGGGTCTGGAAGTCATCGAGGCGCATCACTTGTTCGGGCTGCCGGGCGAGTGCATCGATGTGCTGGTGCATCCGCAAAGCCTGGTGCATTCGCTAGTCGAATTCGTCGATGGATCGACGCTCGCGCAACTCGGTTTGCCGGACATGCGCACGGCGCTTGCAGTCGGTTTGGCTTGGCCGCAGCGGATCGCATCCGGCGTCGAGCGGCTGGATCTGCTGGAACACGGCCGACTCGAATTCGAGGCGCCGGATCTGGCCACCTTCCCCTGCCTGCGACTTGCCTACGAAGCCTTGGCGGCGGGCGGCACGACGCCGGCGCTGCTCAATGCACTCAACGAAACCGCTGTTTCAGCGTTTCTTCAGGGGCGGATAGGCTTCCTAGACATTCCTGCACTTGTTGAAGCAGGCCTTGCAGCGCTTCCATCCACACCCGCCGCTTCGCTGGACGTGCTGCTCGAGGCCGATACATCCGCCAGGCATTACGCCGAACAAGCCATCATCCAGATGACGGCAAACCGATAAGTGACCATCGCGATGAGTGCCTCTACTGCCAGGTGTGGATCCAATGTCTGACGTCTTCGGTTCGATCTGGTGGTTGATTGTCAGCATCGGCGTGCTGGTGACGTTCCATGAATTTGGTCATTTCTGGGTGGCGCGGCGCTGCGGCGTGAAGGTGCTGCGGTTCTCGATCGGCTTCGGCAAGGCGCTGTGGTCGCGGCACGGCAAGGACGGCACCGAATACGTGATCGCTGCGATCCCGCTCGGCGGCTACGTCAAGATGCTGGACGAACGCGAAGGCGACGTTGCACCTGCCGATGTCAGCCATGCCTTCAACCGGCAATCGGTGTGGCAACGGATCGCGATCGTGGCGGCCGGCCCGATCGCGAACCTGTTGCTGTGCGTGACGCTGCTATGGGCGATGTTCGTGGTCGGCAGGCCCGACTTCGCGCCGACGATTGGCCGCGTCGAAGGGATCGCTGCCGAGGCAGGTTTTCGCACCGGCGACACGCTGCTGAAGGTTGGCGAGCGCGACACGCCCACGTGGAGTGAAGCTGCCATGGCGTTGACGACGGCTGCCATGGATCGTGCGCCCATCGCCGTGCAGGTCAGGAACGTCGATGACGACATCGTGACCCGTACGCTCCCGCTGTCCAGGCTGCCGGCCTCGTTTGAAGAGATGCGCGCGATCCAGATCGTCGGTTTGTCGCCACGCCACTACACCTTGCCGGCAGTGGTCGGCAAGATCGAAGCCGGAACAGCGGCCTACGGCATCCTCATCGAAGGCGATCGCATCACCGCCATCGATGGCGCCAGCGTGTCCTCGTTCGACGACATCGGACCGCTCGTGCAGACACTGGGCCGCAGTGGCGGCGAGGGCATGGTGGAGGTCGAACGCAACGGCGAGCGTCTTGCGCTGCCGCTCCAGCCCAGGCAACGCACCGAACCGGATCGCGGCACCTACTGGGCGCTAGGCATCGCGCCGCAAGCACGTACCACGGTGCCGGAATACGACGCGATGCTGCGCTACGGCCCCATCGCCGCCATCCCGGTCGCGCTGCGCGAAACCGGTACGATGTTCCGCGACTCCGTCGCCATGATCGGCCGCATGTTCAGCGGGCGTGCATCCGCCAAAAACGTCTCCGGGCCGATCACCATTGCGCGTTATGCCAATGCGTCCGCGCAGCTTGGCCTCGCATGGTTCTTGAACTTCCTGGCCCTGCTGTCGCTCAGTCTGGCCATCATCAACCTGATGCCCATACCCGTCTTGGACGGAGGCCACCTGCTGTATTACCTTATCGAGTTGGTCAAAGGCAGCCCATTGAGTGAGCGAGCGATGGCTGCCGGCCAGTTCGTCGGTCTGGCCCTGTTGGCCAGCCTGATGGGCCTGGCGTTCTACAATGACATCCTCGGGCTGGTGCGCTGATGGCTGTATTTCGATGGCCCTCGTGTTTCATAAGCCATTTGCCGCGCACTCCGCCCTGCCGACCTCACCTACGGACGTACTAATGACGCGAACCCCCACTCGCCGCCTGCTCACGCTCGCCCTCGCCGCCGCCATCGCCTTGCCTGCGTGGGCGCAGACGGCCGAACCGTTCACCGTCACCGATATCCGCATCGACGGCCTGCAGCGCATCTCGGCCGGCACCGTGTTCACCTACCTGCCGATCGAGCGCGGCGACACCGTTGATCAGACGCGTTCGGCCGAAGCGATTCGTGCGTTGTACAAGACCGGCTTTTTCGAGGATGTCCGCCTGGATCGCCAGAACGGCATCCTGGTGGTGACTGTCACCGAGCGTCCCGCGATCAACACGCTGACCGTGACAGGCAACAAGGACATCAAGTCCGAGGAATTGCTCAAGGGCCTCAAGGATATCGGCTTGGCCGAGGGCGAAACCTTTGACCGGTTGAGCCTGGATCGCGTCACCCGCGAGCTCAATCGCCAATACAACAACCGCGGCAAGTACAACGTCGAAATCTCGCCGACGATCGCGCAACTCGACCGCAATCGCGTGGATGTGACCATCACGGTCAAGGAAGGCAAGGCTGCCAAGATCCGCCACATCAATCTGGTCGGCAACGAATTGTTCACCGACAAGGATCTCACCGACAGCTGGGAGTCGAGCAAGACCAACTGGTTGTCGTGGTACAAGCGCGACGACCAGTACTCGGCGGAAAAACTCTCTGGCGACATCGAGAAACTCAACTCGTTTTATCTTGATCGTGGCTACGTCGATTACAACCTCGATTCGACGCAGGTCGCGATCAGCCCCGACAAGCGCGACATGTTCCTCACCGCTGGACTGACGGAAGGCGAGCAGTACAAGATCTCGACGGTCACCGTCAGCGGCGATACGGTGTTGCCGAAAGAGCAGATCGAGAAGCTGGTGTATGTCAAACCCGACCAGATCTTCTCGCGGCGTTTGCTGGAACTGAGCACCGAGTCGATTACCGCGGTGCTCAGCAACATCGGTTATGCGTTTGCAGCGGCCAACCCGATTCCCAGCATCGATCGCGAAAAGCGCACCGTCGGCATCGACATGCAGGTTGTGCCAGGCCCACGAGTCAACGTGCGCCGCATTGTCTTCAAAGGCAACAGCCGGACGTCCGATGAGGTGTTGCGCCGCGAGATGCGTCAGTTTGAAGGCTCCTGGTATTCGCAGGCGGCGATCGACCGTTCCAAGATCCGACTGCAGCGCCTCGGATTCTTCGAGGAGGTGAATGTCGAGACACCGGCGGTCGTCGGCAGCAATGACGAAGTCGATGTGGTGTTCGACGTCAAGGAAACGACGTCTGGCAGCTTCCTGGTGGGCGTTGGATACTCGCAGTTAAGCGGCGTCACCGCATCGATCCAGCTGTCCGAAAACAACTTCCTCGGCAGCGGCAACAGGGTGTCGGTCGCAGCACAACGCAGCTCGTACCAGAAGAGTTACAACTTTTCATTCGTCAACCCTTATTTCAATGACAGCGGCATGTCACTGGGCTACAACCTGTCCTGGCGGGAGTTCGATTACGGTAACTTCAACGTCGCGCAATATTCGAGCAATAGCGGTTCCGCGTCTGTAGTAGCTGGCCTGCCGATCACCGAATACGACACGGTGTCCGCGTTATTCGGTATCGACAGCAACGAGATCCTGGCCTTCCGAGGTTCATCGCCAGATGTGATCGTGGATTACCTAGATGCCCTCGGCCATCGCACTTTCCATGCTTGGCGCGCACAGCTGGGTTATTCGCGCGATACGCGCAACAGCGCGCTGACGCCGACCTACGGCACCTATCAGCGGATCGGCCTGGAAGCGACCCTGCCCGGCTCGACCGCCGAGTACTACAAAGTCGAATACGAATTCTCGAAATTCTGGCCGCTGAGCCCTTCGCTCGTGCTCAACACCAGTCTCGACCTGGGCTATGGCGATTCCTATGCCGATCCCCGCTCGGTGACAGTCATCGAACCGGACAGCCCGTTCGATTCCGACAATCTGCCCGAATCGCGCGTCGTGACCGCAGATGGCCTGCCTTTCTTCGAGAATTTCTACGCCGGCGGCGTGACTTCGTCGGGACGCGTGCGTGGGTTCGCTGACAACACTCTTGGTCCGCGCGCATCGAGCGGATTCGGTTTCGCGCAACCGATCGGCGGCGCGCTTAAGACGATCGGCACGGTTGAGATGTTCTTCCCGCAGTTATTGGACACCAATGCTGCGCGTATTTCCGCCTTCGTCGATTTCGGCAACGTGTTCAAGGATGTCGACAGTTTCGACGCAAACGAGTTACGGGCCTCGGCGGGCGTGGCCTTGTTGTGGCGCGCGCCGGTGGGACCGATCACCATCAGTTATGCGTTGCCGATCCGCGAATTTGACGGCGACGAAACCGAGCGCCTGCAGTTCACTTTCTCTGGCGGCTTCTGACATCCCACTTCGACGGAGCGCTGCGGCATGACGTCGATCACGGCTGAAGAGCTTTCGAGTCGTTTCGGATTGCCGCTGCGCGGGGATGCAAGCCTGTCGGTTGGCGGTGTCGCGACGCTGGGAAGTGCAGGTGCGGGCCAGCTGACCTTCCTCGCCAATCCGCGCTATCGCTCGCAACTCGCCGGCACCAGGGCGTCGGTCGTGGTTTTACGTGCGGAAGATGCTGCGGATTGTCCGACGACGGCATTAATTGCCGAAGATCCTTATTCTGCTTTCGCCAGGATCGCGGCGCTGTTCGAACAAAAAACGGCGCCTGCTGCCGGCGTGCATGCCAGTGCGGCCGTCGATCCATCGGCCGCGATTGATGCAACCGCCTCCATCGGCCCCTTCGTCTCAATCGGCCCCCGAACCCGCATCGACGCGGGCGCGATCGTGGGCCCCGGCTGCGTCATCGGCGAGGATTGCCATATTGGCGAGCACAGCGAACTGGTCGCGCGCGTCACCCTGGTCACCCGCGTCATGCTTGGCAAGCGCGTGCGCATCCATGCCGGCGCCGTGCTCGGCGCCGACGGGTTCGGACTGGCCATGGATGGCGGCCGCTGGCTGAAGGTGCCGCAGCTCGGCGGCGTGCGGATCGGCGACGATTGCGAAATCGGCGCGAACACCACCATCGATCGCGGCGCGCTCGACGACACGGTACTCGAGGAGGATGTCCGTCTCGACAACCAGATCCAGATTGGCCACAACGCCCACATCGGCGCGCATACCGCCATGGCGGGCTGTTCGGCGGTTGCCGGCAGCGCACGGATCGGTAATTACTGCCTGATCGGCGGCGGCGCGGGCGTGCTCGGGCATCTGGAGATCTGCGATCGGGTCGTCGTCACGGCCATGAGCCTGGTGACCAGTTCGATCCGCGAGCCCGGCGAGTATTCATCGGGCACGCCTTTGATGGACAATCGCAGCTGGCGCAAGAATGCCGCGCGTTTCAAGCAACTCGATGCGCTGACCCGGCGCGTGACTTCGGCGAGTTTGCAATCGGCAAGCACGCAAGCCGCGGACAAACCTGCCGCGGACAAGGAATGAGAATGAGTGCTGCCGTGACACTGCCGATCGACACCGACCGCATCCAGGCGTTGCTGCCGCATCGTTATCCCTTTCTGCTGGTGGATCGGGTGACGGAGTTCGAACCCAACAAGCATCTGCTGGCCTACAAGAACGTGACCATCAACGAGCCGTTTTTCCAGGGCCACTTCCCGGAACATCCGGTGATGCCGGGTGTGCTGGTGATCGAGGCACTGGCGCAGGCGGGTGGCTTGTTGACGCAGCTCTCGCGTGACAGCGATACCGCGAACAAATTGTTCTACCTGGTCAAGATCGACAACGCCAAATTCTCCAGGATGGTGGTGCCCGGTGATCGACTTGAACTCGACGTTACGCTGAAGCGCAATATCCGCAACATGGCGATCTACCACTGTATCGCGCGCGTCGATGGCGAGCAGGTGGCCTGCGCGGAAATCCTCTGCGCCGAAGTCAAGGGATAAGCCATGGCCGAGGCATCGACCTCGCTCCAATCGGACAAGATCCATCCAACGGCTGCAATCGCCGCAAACGTGCAGCTGGGCGCAGGCGTGCAGGTCGGCGCGTTTACGTCGATCGGCGCCGACGTCATCGTCGGCGACGGCACTCATATCGGTTCGCATTGCAGCCTCGATGGGCCGATGCGGATCGGGCGTGATAACCGCATCCTCGGCCATGCCGCGCTCGGCGGCGAGCCACAGGACAAGAAATTCCGCGGAGAACGTAGCGAATTGGTCATCGGCGACCGCAACACCATCCGCGAGTTCGTCACCATCAATCGCGGCACGGGCGATGGCGGCGGCATCACGCGTATCGGCGACGACAACTGGATCCTCGCCTACGCGCACATCGCGCACGATTGCACCGTCGGCAACCACACCGTGTTTTCCAACAATGCGACGTTGGCCGGCCATGTCGAGGTCGGCGATCACGTGATCCTCAGCGGCTTCACCGGCATCCACCAGTTCTGCCGGATCGGCGCGCATGCCTTCATCGGCATGGGCGCGCTGATCAATGGCGATGTCCCGCCGTTCGTGATGGTCGCCGCCGACCAATACGGGCGCCCGCGCGGCATCAACAGCGAAGGCCTGAAACGTCGCGGTTTCGACAGCGATCGCATCGCGGCGATCAAGCGTGCGTACCGTGCTTTATATGTCTCCGGCGCATCCCTTGGCGACGCCAAGTTGAAACTGGCGGAACTGGCACGCGACAGCAATGACGTGCGTGACCTGCTCGACTTCATTGAGCGTGGCGAGCGGCCGTTGTTGCGATGAGTGGCGGGAATCGGGACTCCCCCATCCGCATCGCCCTGGTCGCCGGCGAAAGCTCCGGCGACGTGCTCGGCGCCAGCCTGATCGAACAACTGCGCCTGCGTTATCCCGAAGCGCAATTCGCCGGCATCGGTGGCGACGCGATGCGTGGCGCGGGACTTGAGACCTGGCACGACGCCGACGATCTGGCCGTCATGGGCCTGGCGGAAGTGCTGCGTCATTTGCCGCGTTTACTCAAGCTGCGCAGCGCATTGCGCCGACGCGTGTTGCGATGGAACCCCGATGTCTTCATCGGCATCGACGCGCCGGATTTCAATCTGGGCCTGGAACGCTGGCTGAAACGCCGTGGTATCCGCACCGTGCATTACGTCAGTCCGTCGATCTGGGCATGGCGCGAGAATCGTGCGCAAAAAATCGGCCGCAGCGCCGATCGCGTGTTGTGCCTGTTCCCGATGGAGCCGCCGCTGTATGCCCGGCACGGCGTCGACGCGCGTTTCGTCGGCCACCCGCTGGCCGACAGCATGCCACTGGAACCCGATCGCAGTGCAGCCCGCGCGCTGTTGGACATTCCGATGCACGCTCCGGTGTTGGCAGTGTTACCCGGAAGTCGCCTGGGCGAAATCGCGCGCATGTTGCCGGTCTTCCTCGCTGCCGCAGCGCGCGTGGCAAGTCGAATATCCAATCTTCGTGTATTGATTCCCGCTGCCAACGAACAATGCGGGACTGCGATTCGTGACGAACTGCAACGCCATCCCGACATCGCCACGCAGGTCATCGTACTGGACGGCCACTCGCACGATGCAATGGCCGCCAGCGATGTCGTGCTGCTGGCCTCGGGCACGGCTGCGCTGGAAGCCCTGTTCGCAAAACGTCCGATGGTGATCGGGCATCGCATCGCGCCCCTCACATATCGCATCGTCACCACACTCGGATTGCTGAAGACGCGTTACGTGAGCCTGCCCAATATCCTTGCCGGCACGGAACTGGCCCCGGAATTGCTGCAGGACGATTGCACCGCCGAAAAACTCGCTGCCGCCGTGCTGCACTGGTTCGAACAGCCCGAAGCCTCGGCGGCATTGCGTCCGCAATACCGGGCAATTCATGAATCGTTGCGAAGCGATTCCGCATCGCGCGCGGCGGATGCCGTCGCCCAGGTGATCGATACGCCTGCGGGTTCGTTGCGATGAGCGGCGGGACTGGGGACTCGGGACTGGGAACTCGGGAAGCGCAGCGTCCCCTGCTCGTTGCGCGCATGGCCGAAGACGACATCCCAGACGCGACCGTTTTCGCGCGTCCCGAGTTCCCAGTCCCCAGTCCCGCCCCCATCCACATCGCAGGGGTCGATGAAGCCGGGCGCGGGCCGCTCGCTGGGCCAGTCTGCATCGCCGCGGTGGTGTTCGATTCGGCGCAGCCACGCATCAATGGCCTGGATGATTCCAAGCGGCTGTGCGCTGCGCGCCGCGAATTCCTGTACGCCCGCATCGTCGATCGCGCGTTGGCGTGGCATGTCGTGTTCATTGATGTCGAAGAAATCGACCGCATCAACATCTATCACGCCACGTTGCTGGGCATGCGTCGCGCACTCGAGGCCGTGGTTCGATTGATCGGTGGTGCCGGGACCTGTGTCGCGCGCATCGACGGCAACGCCCTGCCACGCGGCCTGCCTTGCCATGCGGAAGCGTGGATCGGCGGCGACGCGCGCGATCGTTCGATCATGGCCGCGTCGATCCTCGCGAAAGTGTCGCGCGACCGGCTGATGATCGACTTGCACCAGCAGCACCCGCAATACGGTTTCGATGCCCACAAGGGCTATGCATCACCGGCGCATCTGGCCGCGTTGAACGAGCACGGTCCGTGCCAGCATCACCGTCGTAGTTTCGCACCCGTGCAGCGCGCCGAAAACATGAATCGCGAATTGCTGTCTTGCACATGAATGTCGCCGACATCTGTCATGCAGACCAATAGCAGATGCGATTCGCTCGCAATGGCGTGAAAATCGCGCTGCATCCTGTCGATGTGACCGCGCGCCATCCTCGCCGACCGGCGACTCGCGGTCCCGCTCCTGACCGGCACGGGAGATGTCCATGAATCTTCGCGCCCTCGCGCCATCCGAACCGCCGCTGCCGTGGATCGTCGGGGGCGCCGTTCGCAGCCACGGACGCAGATCAGTCCGTTGCATCTCGACCATGCGCGTGTCGTTGACTTCAACGCACTGCTGCACGAACTGCACCCGGACGTGGTCCATGTGGATTCCAAACGACTGGACGCGCTCGCTGACTGGCTGCTGCGTCTTCCCGAAGATGATGCCCGCCAAGTACTGGATCGTCGCCTGACCCGTTTGCAGCAACTGCGGGCCGTGCTCGATGACACCGATTGGGATGCCGACCCCGCCACGCGCGCGCGGCTGGCCAAACTCTTCGCCTATCTCGACAACCACGACGACCTGATCCCCGACAGCACGACGCGTCTGGGCCGCCTGGACGATGTCTTGCTGGCCGAGCTTGCATGGCCGGCCTTCGCCGACGAAGCCGACGACTATGCCGACTAATGCGGTTATCGCCTCGATGCACACCCCACCGGCGCGCCGGAGGATCGCCGGCATGCGTGGATCGCGGATCGACTGGCCGAACTCGCCGTGCAGCGGCAACGGTTGGCCGTGCGCAATAGCCACTACGCCGCGGTGACGGCAGAGACGTCGTTCCGGGTCCGCTGGAGAGCAGCGCTCGCTCCGCTGCTGCAAGCCCTCCCCGCCAGGGGAGGGTGGCTGGGGATCGGCTCCAGAGACCATCGGATTTCGGATTCAACACGGTGTTGTGAACACTTGCGCATTCGCCGCGCTGTCAAGCCTTGCCGCGGTCCGGAGGGCTAGCTACCCTGCAGGTTGACCTCGCGTCGCCAGCATGTCCGCACGATTCGTTCATCTCCATTTGCATAGCGAGTATTCGCTCGCCGACTCGACGATCCGCATCCCGGAACTCGTGCAGCGTTGTGTCGCCTTGAACCAGCCTGCGGTCGCCATGACCGACCGCAACAACCTGTTCGGCCTGGTCAAGTTCTACAAGGCGGCGGAAGCGGCGGGCATCAAGCCGATCGCCGGCGCCGATGTCAGCTTTTCCGAAGGCAAGGACCCGGCATCACGGCTCACGTTGCTGTGTCGTGATCGCGCCGGTTATCTCTCCCTCTCGCGATTGCTGTCCCGCGCATGGATGGAAGGGCATCGCCACGACGGCGTCGCGGCACATGCAGACTGGCTGCGCGATGAGGATCTCGGCAGCCTGTTCGCCATCGCCGGGCGCCACAGCCTCGCTGGCCAGCTTGTCGCCGGCAATCGCCACGAACATGCCGGGCAGTGGCTGGCCGACATGCAACGCGTGTTCGGTGACCGCCTGCATCTGGAAATCACCCGCACGCAACGCAATGGCGAAGACGTGTTCAATAGTTTTGCCTTGGGCGCCGCGGCGCAACGTGGAATTCCGGTCGTCGCCAGCAACGACGTGTGCTTCCTCGATGCGGAAGGATTCGAGGCGCATGAGGCGCGCGTCTGCATCGCGTCGGGCCGCGTGCTTGAAGATCCCAAGCGCCCGCGAGAGTACAGCCGCGAGCAATTCCTGAAATCCGCCGATGAGATGGCGGCGCTGTTCGACGATGCGCCGGATGCGATCGACAACGCGGTCGATCTCGCCAAACGCTGCAATTTCGAGCTGAGCCTGGGCAAGTATTACCTGCCCGCCTTCCCCGTCCCCAGCGACCACACGCTGGAAAGCTGGATCCGCACGCAGTCGCGCGAAGGCCTCGCGGCGCGCCTGGAAAAACACCCACCCGCCGCGGATCGCAGCCGCGACGAGTACGAACAACGCCTCGACCTCGAACTGGGCGTTATCAACGCCATGGGTTTCGCCGGTTACTTCCTGATCGTGGCCGACTTCATCAACTGGGCCAAGGACCGCGGTATTCCGGTCGGTCCCGGACGCGGCTCGGGCGCCGGTTCGCTGGTGGCGTGGGCGCTGGGCATCACCGATCTCGATCCGATTCCATATGACCTGCTGTTCGAGCGCTTCCTCAATCCAGAGCGCGTGTCGATGCCCGACTTCGACATCGACTTCTGCATGGACCGCCGCGATGAAGTCATCGATTATGTGGCGGCGAAGTACGGCCGTGACCGGGTCAGCCAGATCATCACCTACGGCACCATGGCGGCTAAGGCCGTGGTGCGCGATGTCGGCCGCGTGCTTGGCTATCCGTACGGGCTTGTCGATGGCATCGCCAAGCTCATTCCGCTAACGCTCGGTGTCTGCCTGGACGATGCGCTCGGCGAATCCGATGCGGCGCGCAAGAACCCGGAACTCGCCAGCGCGGAGCTGATCGCGCGCTACCGCAACGAAGACGACGTGCGCGACCTGCTCGATCTGGCGCGACAGTTGGAAGACCTCACGCGCAACGCGGGCAAGCACGCCGGCGGCGTGGTCATCGCGCCCGCGCCGCTGTCGGAATTTTGTCCGCTGTTCGCCGAACACGACGGCCAGGGGCTTGGCCGCCATCCGGTGACGCAATTCGACAAGGATGATGTCGAGACGATCGGCCTGGTGAAGTTCGACTTCCTCGGCCTGCGCACGCTGACAATCATCGATTGGGCGGTCAAGGCGATCAACGTGCGGCGCGCGGCGACCAGCGACGCATCTAATGAAAGCCGGCCCCTGGATATCACCACGCTGCCGCTTGACGACGCACGCAGTTACGAATTGTTCGCACGCGGCGAAACCGTGGCCATCTTCCAGTTCGAGTCGCGCGGCATGCGTGAACTGGTCAAGCGCGCTCGCCCCGATCGCTTCGAGGACATCATCGCGCTCGCGGCGCTGTTCCGTCCTGGCCCACTCGGATCAGGCATGGATCGCGACTGGGTGGATCGCAAACACGGCAATGCCGTCGTCAGCTATCCGCATCCATTGCTGGAAACCGTATTGGCGCCGACCTATGGCGTGATCGTGTACCAGGAACAGGTGATGCAGATCGCGCAGCTGCTGGCCGGCTATTCGCTGGGCGGCGCCGATCTTCTGCGACGGGCGATGGGCAAGAAGAATGCCGTGGAAATGGCCAAGGAACGCGCCAAGTTCGAGGCCGGCGCGGCGGCGCGGCAAGTCGACCCGCGCAAGGCCTCGGCAATCTTCGATTTGATGGAGAAGTTCGCCGAATACGGCTTCAACAAATCGCACTCGGCCGCGTATTCACTGGTAGCGTACCAGACCGCGTGGCTGAAGACGCATTACCCGGCCGAGTTCATGGCCGCGGTGCTGTCCAGCGACATGGACAACACCGACAAGGTGGTCGGGTTCCTCGAGGAAACCCGCGCGATGGGTCTGACGATGCTTCCGCCGGACGTCAACGCCTCCAATTACATGTTCGAGGCGACCGACGAACGCACGATCCGTTACGGTCTCGGCGCCGTGAAAGGCGTCGGCCGCGGTGCCTGCGAGGCGATCAGCGGCGAACGCGAGCGTGGCGGCGCATTTGTTGACCTGCTGGAGTTCTGCAAGCGCGTCGAAAGCAACAAGCTCAATCGGCGCGCGCTGGACGCACTGGTCAACGCCGGGGCGCTGGATGCGCTCGGCAAGAATCGTCCCTCACTGCTGCTGCAATTGCCCGAAGTGCTCAAGGCCACGGAACAACTCGCGCGCGAACGCGATGCCGGCCAGGTGTCGTTGTTCGGCGGGTCGAGTATCGATGCGCCGGAGATAGACGTGGTGTTGCCGGAAACCGGCGATTGGTCGCTGGCGCAGAAGCTCGGCCACGAACGCGACACGCTCGGTTTCTATCTTTCGGGCCATCCACTGGATCCGTATCGTGACGAGTTGCAGACACTCATCGGCAGTGACCTCAGCCAACTCGACCGCATCTGGAACAATCGCAACGAGGACGAGCGCCGCGGCTGGCGCCCCGAAAAAACCGTGGTGATCGCCGGCCAGATCGTCGCCTTGCGCAAGAAAGGCGACAGCCAGGCGTTCGTGCAACTCGATGATGGCCGTGGCCGCATCGAATGCGCCTTCTTCGCCGAAACCTACCTCGAGTACGCGCAATTCCTCACCCGCGATCGCATCCTGGTGATCGAAGGCGGACTGCGCGAGGACGAATTCAGCGGCGGCTTCAGCCTGCGCGCGCGCCGCTGCTGGGATTTCCGGCAACTGTGTCCGCAGGCCGCGCAACGGCTGTCGATGCGGCTGGATTTGCGCGTCCCCGGCACCTACGAACGCGTCGAGGCATTACTGGCCCAACACCGTCCCGGCAGCACGCCGATCCGGCTTGATCTGGTGCGCGATGGGGCGGCGGGAACGCTTGATCTCAACGGCGGTTTCGGCGTGCGCGTGGACGCGGACCTGGCGGGCACGTTGCGCACGCAGCTTGGCGTGCATTCGGTGAAACTGGCCCTGTCGAAGCCTTGGGTGAATTGAGCTCTGCCGTTCCTTCTCTCCCTCCGGGAGAAGGGAAAAAACGCGTCCATACGGCCTCAGTTAGACTGCCCAATCTCCTGTTTCCGCTAACCCGATGAACCCCAACTACCTCGATTTCGAGCAACCCATCGCCGACCTGGAAACCAAGATCCAGGAAATGCGCCATGCCAGCACCGCCCCGGCGGTCAACATTGATGCCGAAGTGCACGCGCTGCAGGACAAGCTGCGACTGCGCACGGCGCAGATCTTCCGCGACCTGACACCTTGGCAGGTGTCGCAACTGGCGCGTCATCCGGCGCGTCCGTACACGCTCGATTACCTGCGCGTGATCTGCGACGAGTTCCAGGAACTCGCTGGTGATCGTGCCTTCGGCAACGATGCCGCCATCGTCGGTGGCCTCGCACGCATCGATGGCCGCAGCATGGTGGTCATCGGTCATGAAAAGGGTCGTGATACCAAGGCCAAGGTGCGGCGCAATTTCGGCATGCCGCGACCGGAGGGCTATCGCAAGGCGCTGCGCCTGATGAAACTCGCGGAACGTTTCAAGCTGCCGCTGCTGACCTTCATCGACACGGCCGGTGCATGGCCCGGCATCGATGCGGAAGAGCGCGGTCAGTCGGAAGCGATCGCGCGCAACCTGCTGGAAATGGCCGAGCTGAAAATTCCGGTGATCTGCACGGTGATCGGCGAAGGCGGCTCCGGCGGCGCATTGGCGATCGGCGTCGGAGACCGCACGCTGATGCTGGAATACAGCACCTATTCCGTGATCACGCCCGAAGGCTGCGCGTCGATCCTGTGGAAGACGGCGGACAAGGCCAAGGATGCGGCCGAGCAGCTGGGCCTCACCGCCAAGCGCCTGCTCGATCTCGGTTTGATCGACAAGGTCATTCGTGAACCGATCGGCGGCGCGCATCGCAACCCGAAGCAGATGGCGACGCGATTGAAGGCTGTTCTGCTCAACGAACTCGACACGCTGGAACAATTGCCGATCGAGGATTTGCTGGAGCGGCGATACAAGCGTCTCCGCGGGTATGGCGCGTACGAAGCAGCTTGATCCCTCTTTCCTTCTCCCTTCGGGAGAAGGTGCCCGAAGGGCGGATGAGGGCGCAGGAATGACTCGCATGGAAACTCCTCTTGATAGTCACCGTCCCACCCTCATCCGGCGCTACGCGCCACCTTCTCCCGGAGGGAGAAGGAATAACCAGCCACTCCCGATTCGATGATCAGCCTCGATCCATTCCTATTGAGTCGCCTCCCATCCTCGGCACGGTTGTTGATCGCGCTGAGCGGCGGACTCGATTCCACCGCACTGCTGCATTGGCTCTCGCAATACCGTGGCATCGACAAGGCCCGCCTGCATGCCATGCACGTCCATCACGGCCTGCATTCCGATGCCGATCAGTGGGCAGCGCAATGCCAGCGGTTCTGCAGCGTCATCGGCGTACCGATGCAAATCGTCAACGTTGATGTCGCACGTGATGGCGGCGAAGGTCTTGAGGCTGCGGCACGCAAGGCACGCTACGCCGCTTTCGCGACTGCAATGAACGACGACGATGTTCTAGTCACCGCGCATCATCGCGACGACCAGGCAGAAACCTTCCTGCTGCGTGCGCTACGCGCGTCCGGGCCCGACGGGCTGGCATCGATGCGTCCGTGGCGGCGTTTCGGCAGCGGCTGGCATTGGCGGCCTTTGCTGGATGTGCCGCGTTCCGGACTGTTGGCGCATGCGCGGGAACATGGGCTCGCGTGGGTCGACGATCCCAGCAACGCCGACACGGCGCATGACCGCAACTTCCTGCGCCAACGCGTCATGCCGCTGTTGCGCGAACGCTGGCCGCAGGTCGATGCCGCCTTCGCCCGCAGCGCGGCGCTCAGTGCAGGCGCCGTCGAACTGCTGGCAGACGAGGACGCAGACGCACTGGCATCGGCGCGCACGGCCGACGGGCACGCGTTGTCCACCGATGCGCTGAAACAGTTGCCGGTCGCACGGCGCGCCCGCGTGTTACGCCACTGGATCGCGGCGCTTGGATTGCCATCGCTGCCGGCCGAAGGTGTCGCGCAGATCGAGTCGCAATTGCTCGTCGCGCAACACGACACGCAAGCCGAATTCGCATGGTCCGGCGCAATCATCCGGCGTTGGCGCGACGTGCTGCATGTGGATCTCGAGCGGGATCCGCTGCCCGCCGACTGGCGTATGGAATGGGATGGAACATCGCCACTGCGTTTGCCCACCGGCGATGTACTTCGGCTCGAATCACTGGTGGCATTCGAGGCATGGCATATCGTCCACGCACGCCAGGGCGGCGGGCGCATCGTCCTGCCCGGCCGCGATCATTCGCATAGCCTCAAGCACGTCTTGCAGGAACTTGGCGTGCCACCCTGGCAGCGTGAGCGGTTGCCATTGCTGTCGGACGCATCCGGCGAACTGCTGGCGATCGGCGATCTTGCGTATTCCGCCGGTTTCGATGCGTGGCTGCGCCAGCACGACGCGCGGGTGGCGTGGATCAAGGCCGGCGATTGACCCCCACCGTCGCGCCCCGCAAACTTCGCCCATGGCACGCAAATCGACTGTTGAAACCCAAGCCTCGCCGGTCGCGAATTTCGAGCGTTCGCTGGATGAACTCGAAAATCTCGTCGAGAAGATGGAACACGGCGAGTTGAGCCTCGAGGAATCGTTGGCCGCCTACGAGCGCGGCGTCGGCCTGTACCGTCGTTGCCAGCAGGCGCTGGAACAGGCCGAACTGCGCGTGCGCCTGTTGAGTGATCCACAGGACCCGGCGTCGGCGGAACCGTTCCAGCCCGATGCCTGAGCGCGACGATGCCTGACTACGGCGTGCTTCAGCCGCGCTTCGATGCATGGCGCGCGCGTTCCGAAGCGACGCTGGAGCGCATTCTTCCGCCAGCCGATGAATCCCCGCAACGCCTGCATGCCGCCATGCGCCATGCCGCACTCGACGGCGGAAAGCGCATGCGTCCGTTGCTGGTGTACGCGACGGGCACCGCGTTCGGAATCGACGCATCGAAACTGGATGCGCTCGGCGCTGCCGTGGAATTGATCCATGCCTATTCGCTGGTGCACGACGACCTGCCTGCGATGGATGACGACCGCCTGCGTCGCGGCAAGCCGACCGTGCATGTCGCCTACGACGACGCGACCGCAATCCTGGCTGGCGACGCGTTGCAGTCGCTGGCCTTTGAACCGCTCGTGCATTCGGATTTCGATGACGCGATCCGGATCGCGATGCTGCGTGAACTCGCAGTCGCCGCAGGTTCGCGCGGGATGTGCGGTGGGCAGGCGCTCGATCTCGCCGCGACCGGCGATGACAGTTCCATCTCCGCCCCACAGCTCGAACGCCTGCATGCCATGAAAACCGGTGTGTTGTTGCGCGCTTCCGTGCGGATCGGCGCACTGGGGGCGCGCGTGGATGCCGCGACTACCGAGCGACTCGATCGCTTCGCCGATGCACTCGGCCTCGCCTTCCAGATCCGTGACGACCTGCTTGACGTAGAAGGCGACAGCGTCCTGCTCGGCAAGACCGTCGGCAAGGACGCAGCGCAGGCGAAGGCGACATTTCCTGCGTTGCTCGGCATCGGAGCCTCTCGCGCGCGACTGCATGAACTCGCCCGCATCATGGAAACCGCACTTGCGCCCGATGGTGAACGAATGGCCGCGTTGGCCGCATTGGGCCACCGCGTCATCGCGCGCGACCATTGACCCGAGCTTGCGCAATTGTGGGTGCGCGAATGAAAGTTCGTAGCCCGGATATCCCCGGACTTGATTTGGGGCATCAGGGGCTTTTCGTAACGTCACCAAGATCCCCGGGTGCGGCCTGTGGCCATACCCGGGCTACGCACTTGCTGCCGTGATCCGTGAGAAGCAGCGGAGCAAGCTCCGCTCTACACAAGCAACAGACTGCTGACCGCATACCGCATGGTTTGCCGTTGTACTTGCCGACACGCGGCCGCGCTGCGTTCGGGTGGAGCAGATGCTGCGAAAGATGGTGCTTGCGTTGCTGTCATGGATCGACGCCGTGATGGCGGCATCGTCCCAGGGCTTCGTCGATTCGTGGAGCAGGCTAGAGCGCGGCTATCGGAGGCCGTTCTCGCGTGCAGCGCGTCGCCTGAAGTTCGCCTTCTATCCGTTGCTGGCCTGCGCCGCGCTGCTGTGGCTGGGCTGGGACTGGTCGCATGCGCGTTCACTGGATGCCGCAGAGGATGCGATCTTCGACAAGGTCATCAAGTGGCGGCCGCTGGAGCCGAAACCGTCCGGGCGTGTCGTGGTCGTCGAAATCGACGATTGTTCGATCGAGTATTTCCGCATCCAGAACCAAGGCGGCTGGCCCTGGAGCCGGCAGCGTCATGCCGACCTGCTGGACGTGCTCGACCGCGCTGGCGTAAGTGCAGTGGGATACGACGTGTTGTTCCCGGAAGCGTCGCAGCAGGATCCGATCGGCGACGCCACGCTCGAAGCCATGGCCGAAGGTGGCGCGGGCCGTTTCCTGTTCGCAGCCTCGCGCGCGCACGTCGATTTCGATGCCGGTGCGCCATTGCGCGCATCGGCTGGTCCCTCGGCGTTCGCGCTGCGACCCAGGCCGAAGGACAACCCGCCGGTTGCGGTGCTGTTGCCATACGGCGAGGCCATGACCGAGCACAGTGCGATCACCAACATCACCCGCAACGAGGATGGTGTGCTGCGTGACATTCCGCTGCGTGAAAACGTCGGCGACTGGGCGCTGGCGTCGCTGCCGCTGCAGTTGGCGATCGTCACCAGCAAGCGTTCCGCGCGCAGTTACCACGCCTCGGTGCGGCCGAACTGGCGCCGCGACAGTCGTCTGCCTTTCGTCAGCGCGGCCGATCTGCTGGCCGATAAACCCGTGTGCGAAACACGCGCTCCGCTGCCGCCATTGCGCGGCCGCGTGGTGCTGGTCGGCCATACCGCGCAGGGCCTCAACGATGCCAAGCCGACACCAGTCAACGCGATGATGCCCGGCGTGGAAGTCATGGCAGAGGCCACCGAAGCGCTGGTCGCCGGCACGGCGATCGATTCGCCTCCCACCTGGGTCAAGTACGTGCTCGCCGCCATCCTGGTATTGCTGACCGTGTTCGCCTTTTTCCGCGGCGAACCTGCCAACGACATCGACTCGATCTTCCTCGCCACCAATCTGCTGCTGTTGTCGGTATCGTTCGTCGGGCTGACGGCGTTTGGATATTTCTTCGACATCTTCGCCAGTGTCGGCTTCGTCAGCTTGTGTTTTGGCCTGTGCCGGCTGTATGCGGGCGTGCAGCGCGGGCGCGCCGTCGGCAACAACGACTTCCTGGCGGGATTCGATCCGGACGTGGACCGCTGGCTGGTAATGGCGCGGCTGCGATTCGCGTCCCATGCCGAACTGGACGCGCAGTCCGCAGCCCGGCGTCGGCGCGAATACCGCCGCCGGCTGCGTCGTTTCCTTTACGCCGGTCGCGATGCAGTGATGCTGGAAGGCGTGGTCGAGCGCAAGAGCTGGCTGCATGAAACCCTCGACGACATGACAGTGCTGGTATGGAAAGGGGTGGATGAAGCGGCTGCCCGGCGCACTGCACAACACGATCTGGATGCGCTGTACATCCACCTGAATGAACACGATGGCCGCCTGGATGACGATGGCGTGGTGAAGGTCTGCGTGGTCGCCGCGCAGATCGACGACGGGCGGGATGCCTCGGATCGTGGCGAACGCCTGCGCTTGCGTGAAGTCCTCGGGCGCGTGTTGAATTCGCCGGGGGAATGGCCGCTGTCGGGAGCAAACACGTTTAATGCCAAGGAGGGTTTGAATAATCGAGGCACTGTCCGCGATAGACGCAAGGGACCGCGCACGGATGTCGTCTGATCGTTTTTTGCGTGTTCCCCGTTTTTTTTAACCGCTGCGCTGGTTTTTAACCGTTCGGACCTGGAGTACAAGCATGCGATCCACTTACAGCGCATTGGCAACCCTTTTGACTCTGTTCGCGCTTGGCGGCATTGCCTTGGCCGCGGACAAGACCGCGGAGATGCCGGCGGTGGTCCACAAACCCTCGGTCGACGTGCATAGCGGTCCCGATTTCAGCGCGCCCACCATCGCCAAACTCAATCGCGACGCCCCGGTGAAAATTGCAGGGCAGCAGGGACTGTGGTTCCGCTTGAACATGCCTGCGGGCAAAGCCGGTTACGTGCGCGTCAACGATGTGCGGATGGCGTATTCAGGCAAGGAAAATTCCGACGCCAACATGCGCGCGCTGTTCACCGGCAAGGCCGGCAAGGGCCGCGTGACCGAGACCGCAAGCGTGCGCGGCATCGATGAAAGCGATCTGCAATCGGCCGGATTCAATGCCGTGCAATTCGCGCGCCTGGAATCCTATCGGCTGACGCCGGACGCCGCCGCCGCGCACGCGCGCGCCAGTGGCTGGGTCGACAGCACCGTACCCTACGCGACCGAAGCACGGCCGGTCGCCGCTGGTGGACGTAAGCAGGCCACCCAAAGCGAGAAACGCGGTGGCCTCTCCGCAGCACGCGGATTGCTGTCGCGGATCGGCAATCTTGGCGGTGTGCTGGGCGCGGCTGACGCCGTCGTGCCGAAATCCGAACAGGAACTCACCGCGGAAGAACTTGCGCTCGGTCCGGAAATCGCTGGCCGCATCCTGGGCGCCGCACCGCTATGGAAGGACGATGCCGCGCAACGCCGGGTCAACCAGATCGGACGCTGGCTGGCCTCGCACACGTCACGGCCAGAGCTGCCGTGGACGTTCGGCATCATCGATTCGTCGGAGGTCAACGCGTTCGCAGCGCCCGGCGGCTACGTGCTGATCACGCGCGGCCTGTACAACCTGCTCGCCGACGATGGCGAAGTGGCAGCCGTGCTCGGTCACGAGATCAGCCACGCAGTGCAGCGCGACCATTACGAGGTAATACGCAAGCAGGGGATGACCTCGGTCGGTGCCGACATCGCTGCGTCGCAGGTCAACGTCGGTGGCGGCATCGTCGGCGGTTTCGCCAAGGATTACGTCAAGAAGCACGGCGCCAAGATCGCCCTGACGCGGCTGGATCGGGAGGCGGAATTCCGTTCCGACGAGGCCTCTGAAATCTACCTGGCGCGCACTGGGTTCAATCCGCTGTCGATGTACATGGTGCTGCAAAAGATGACCGCGCTCGGCGCTGCCTCGGCAAAGCTTGCCCAGATGTACAAGACCCATCCGCCGCTGGACGATCGCCTCGACCGCATCGATCGTCGCGGCTATGCGGGGCTGGAGCGTTATACGCAGCGTTAGGCAGCCATGAAAATTATTCTGATTTTAATTGTCTCGTTCTATCAACGAACAGTACTTTGAAGTCACGCACTGCCTCGTCGCCGGGGAGATCGTGCTTGATCCACAAGCATTGTCCTCGGTATTCCCCGCTCCGCTGATCCCAGCCACCATGGCAAAGGCTGCAAACCAGTGACGCGGGCACTACAACCGCAAAGAAGGAAGACACCATGCGAATCGCCAAGCAAGACGTACCAGTCAGGATCGATGCGCCAGGCGCCGTAGCCCGGCAAAAGACGAATTTCGGCGACGCAACCGGGTACGGCATGATCAGCGGCGAGTATTTTTCACTCGGCGCCGGTACGGATATCTCGCCCCTGCTCCAGGGACTGGAGGGCGACCTGTGCCAGTCGCCGCACTGGGGCTATGTATTGCAGGGCGAACTCATCGTCACCTACGCAGACGGCACCCATGAAGTAACCAACAGTGGTGACCTGTTCTACTGGCCACCCGGACACACAGTCAAAGTCGGCGCAGATGCCGAGGTCATCCTGTTCAGTCCGCAGCACGAGCACAGTAAGGTCATCGATCACATGCTGGAAAAAATGACCGGCTGAGATGGCCCGTAGTTCCGTAGGGCGGGTCTCGACCCGCAGCTTTTTTGTCGGCCACAACACGACCGCTACAGCCACGACTTCCCGGCATCATCCGCGGACCAGAAAATCCCAACCTCCGTAAAGGCGGGTTGAAACCCGCCCTACGTCTCTGGACCGCTTTGTTTACGTTGGCCGTTACAGCGAACGTCAACCCATCCCTATCCCACCCTCCCCTTGAAGGCAGGGCCAAAGCTCACGCGGTCAGGTTCTCCAGCGGCCGGACATCGCGACTGCCCGGGAAGATGCTCGATTCCATTGCGCTTTCGCTCACCCCAAGATGCGTGCGCAATACGCCCTTGAACATCGCACGCATGTCGGTGGTGGTGCGCAAATCCCGGCCTTCATGCAGATCGCCCGCACTCAATCCCGGCCAGTCGCCTGCGATTCGTCCGCCGCGCACTGCGCCGCCAGCCAAAAAAGCCAAGCCGCCGCTTCCATGATCGGTGCCGCCAGTGCCATTGGCCTCCACCGTGCGGCCAAATTCGCTGACGATCGCGACCACGGTGCGCGGCCAGATCGTCTGCGCGCCGTCGTGGAAGGATTTCAGCGCGGCGTCGAGTTCGGCGAGCTTGCGGCCGAGCAGACCGACCTGATTGCCGTGGGTATCCCAGCCCGAGTCCTCGACGAAAGCGATACGCGGCCCATCGGCGGCGGACATGAAACGCGCCGCGGCGGCGGTCATCTGCGGCAGGCGTCCGCCGCGCTGGTTTTTTCCATGGGCGTTGTTGCCCGACATTCCCTCACCCATTTCCTCCAGATCACCGGCGGCGACGCGCGCAAACGCGGCGGCCAGTGTTGCGTCGGCCGCGTACAGCGGTTGCAGGCGCTGCAGCAGGATCGGATCGATCGCCTGCGGCAACGGCGGCGACCAGGTACTGACATCGCCACCACCGCGCAGGATCAGCGGCATGACATTGGCGACCGCCAGCCCCTCCGCGCCAGACAGACTGCTCACACAGCGATTGAGCCAGCCCGAACCACTGCCGCCCGGTTGATCGGTGCCGTTCTCAAGGCAATCCTGCGCATCGAAATGCGAGCGCTGGCGGTATGGCGGCGCGATCGCGACCACCGGCAGCAATTGCTTGCGCGCATACAGGTCGGCGCTGAAGGCCAACGCCGGATGCAGCGCGAAGCTGCCGTCGAGTTTGTACGCTTCGCCTTGCGCGGCGCCCGGGCTGTGCGCTTGCGCGAGCGCGCCGCGCAGCCGTGCGTAGGCCGGATCGGCATACGGCTGCAACGCATGCAGGCCATCGAGGCCGCCGCGCAACAGCAGCACCATCAGGCGCGTGTCGGAGGCTGCAGTTGCGGCCAGAGCAAAACGCGGCAGCAACGTCAGCGTGGCGGTTGCACCGGCGGCGGCGAGGAATTGACGGCGGCTGAAGTTCATTTCAAACCCTCCACTGGAACGCGGGGCTGGCCAGCAGCAGCGCCATGCCGTGCTGCGGCGATTCGGCGCGGCGCAATGCCGTGGCGGTTTCGGCATCGAGACCGTTACCGAGTGCGTCCTGCGCCATCTGCAACAAATCGAGTCGTGCCGTCGGCACCCGTTCGGCCAATGCTTGCGACACCTGCACGCGCTTGAACAACGCGTCAGGGCCGCTCCAGTCATCGGCCGTGTCCGCGAAGCCTGCCGGCGAACGAGGCGTGAAGGGAGGTTGGCCAAGTTGTCGCAGCAGTCCGACGATGCGCTCGGGATACGCGCCGCCATCGACCCGGGTCGCGCGCAATGCCGACACCACGAAATCATCCGGCGTCTTGAACTTGCGGGCGTTGGTGTCCCACGCCTCGGGACTGCCGATCAGCACGCCGTACAGCGCAGGCAGATGGCCGTCGCTGTCGCGATACGCCTTGGCCATGCGTGCGACCAGCGCCGGCGGCGGCTGGTCGGCGACGAAATGCCGCGCCAGCTTGAATGCGAGATGTTGCGCGGTGGACGGATGCTTGGCCAGGTCGGCCAGCATCGCGCGGCCCTGCTCCAGGCCGCCCTCGGCGTAGCGCTTGCCGAGCAATGTGCGCGCGCCGGGCTCGTGGGCGATGTCGCGGAACACGAACGCCTTGGCGATACCGCCATCGCGATAGTCGCGCGGCAGCGGCGTGCCCCAGCCGGTGATGGCGCGCGCCAGTTCGGTGACGTCGTCTTGGGCGTAGCCGCCATCGACGCCGAGCGTGTGCAGTTCGAGGATCTCGCGCGCGAGGTTTTCGTTGAGGCCGAGCTTGCGCTTGGGTTGCGGATTGTTGCCGCCGCGTCGCTGCAGCCCGCGCGCGCCGCGGGTCGCGAACGTCGAGCCTTCGCCGATCGACTGTGCGTTGTCGAGGTAACGCAGCATGCCCGGATGGGTTTCCACCGCCAGCAGCAGGTCGGCGAAGTTGCCGAGCACATGCGGGCGGATCGCCTCGCGTTCCATCGGCGCGGCGTACAACGTGGCCGGACGCTTGTCGACCGAGATCGCGAAATGGTTCGACCAGAACCGCACCAGTCGTTCGCTGAATCCTGCCTCGGTCATGGTCGCCTGGCGATAGCGCGCGGCCAGTTCGGCGGGCAGGTCGGCGCCGAAACTCTTGCGGAAGGTGGAAACGAATTGTTCGACGACATCGTCATCGCGCGCATCGCGGCCCTGACCCTCCATCGTCATCGAAGCATCGTCTGCTCGCTGGCGCCGCGTGCATAGTTCGGCAAACCGTTCGCGCTGGAATTGCGCTTCGCGTCGCAGATATTCGCTGCTGGCCGGCAGTCCGGCGAAGCGCGCAGGTGCGGCGGGGTCGATGCGTAGCTGCGCCAGCAGCCAGTCGCGCGGATCGCGTAGCTGCGCGAGTTCTCCGGGCCTTGCGCCCATGCCGAAGCGGTTTGCCGCGCTGGCGGCTTCGCCTGCACCTATCGAACGTGCACTCATCGAATTCACTCCTGCGGGCGCTCGAGAGTGAAAACGCAGAACGGCCGCGACGGTTGACGTCGCGGCCGCTCAATCGAAACAACGCTTACGGTTGTGCCGCGCCTATTTGAACAGGCGCATCGTCATCGGGTAACGATAGGTCTGGCCGTCATAGGCCTTGAACCCCGCGATCAACGTGCACACGATCCACACCAGCGCCAGGATCAGCCACACCGGCAACGCAACGATGATGCCGATGCCCAGCGTGAAGATCACCAGCATCACCGCGGCCGCGGCGTAGATGAACATGCTCAGGTTGAAGTTGATCGCTTCCTTGGCGTGCTCCGCCGCGAACGCGTACTTGTCGCGCACCACCATCCACACCACCAGCGCGCCCAACGCGCCGGCGATACCAGCGACCCAACTGGTCAACAAGGCAGCGGCCAACGCCGCGAAATGCGCGCCTGCCGCCCATTGGCGGTCGCTCAGGCTCGGGGAAGTCGTCTGCAAGGTTTCCATTGATCGGCTCCTCCGGAAACATTCCGGTTCAAACGAATAATGGGGCTTGCTTGCGCCCGCACAAGCCAACTTTCGACCTACGCCGCCACTTTTGTAGGAGCGCACCTGGGTGCGATGGGGCTCTACCGGTAAAGCCACATCGCGCCCGGGTGCGCTCCTACAGGTTAGGGATCACTCACCCGCCACGGTCATCTTGCCAACCAAAATCGAACCGGTGCGGATGTGCGAGCGCGGATCGACGTCGCTGCCAACGGCTTCGATCGCCGCGAACATCGCTTTCAGGTTGCCCGCGATGGTGATGCCGTCGACCGGGTACGAGATTTTTCCGTTCTCAATCAGGAAGCCGCCCGCGCCGCGTGAATAATCGCCGGTGACGTTGTTGACGCCCTGCCCCATCAAATCGGTGACCAGCAGCGCACGCGGCAATCCGGCGACGAGTTCGTCGAAGCCACCGGCATTGGCCGACACCTCAAGGTTATGCACGCCGCCCGCATTGCCGGTGGTCTGCAGCCCCAGCTTGCGTGCCGAATAGCTGCCCAGCACGTAACGCTGCAGCACGCCTTCCGCAATCAGTGGCGATTCGTGTGTCGCAACACCTTCTGCATCGTACGAGGAGGAACGGAATCCACCTTGCACGAACGGTTGCTCGTCGATCCGCATCCACGCCGGAAAAATCTGCTTGCCGGCGTGATCGATCAGGAAACTTGCGCGGCGGTAAAGCGCGCCGCCGGATACCGCGCCGAGCAGATGACCGATCAGCGAGCGCGCGAGATCAGCCGCGAACAACACCGGCATCTCGGCAGTGGGCAGCGAGCGCGGCTGCAAGCGCGCCACGGTGCGTTCCGCCGCGCGGCGTCCAACCGAAGCCGCCGCTTCCAGCCGATCAGACGACAACGCCGTCGTGTACCAGCCGTCGCGCTGCATGCCATCACCGCGGCCAGCAATCAGCGCGCAGCCGATGCTGTGTTGCGTGTCGCGTTCGCGGCCGACGAAGCCATGCGTGTTGGCGTAAACCGACAGGCTCTCGCCGCTGCCGACCGATGCGCCATCGGAATTCTCGATGCGCTTGTCGAACTCGCGGCCGGCGTTCTCGCAGGCCAGTGCCAGATCGATGGCGCGATCGGCTTCGATGGCCCACGGATGCCACGAATCGAAATCGCGGATGTCGGTCGCCATCAATTCCGCATCGGCCAGGCCGGCAGCAGGATCTTCCTCGGTGAATGTCGCAATTGCGCACGCTTGCGCGACCGTAGCGTCGAGGCTTTCCTCGCGCAAATCAGCGGTGCTGGCACTGCCCTTGCGATGGCCGAAATACACTGTGACGGCGATACCGCGATCGCGAGTGGATTCGACCGTCTCGACCGCGCCCATGCGGACGTTAACGTTGAGGCCGCGTTCTTCCGAGCACGCGACTTCGGCCTGGGTCGCGCCATGCGCCTTGCAGCGATCGAGCAAGCCCTGTGCCGTTGCGGCCAAGCGGTCGAGTCGCGCCTGGCTGTCGTCGGCTGCTGTTGCTACTGGAATGGAAACTGCGTTCAATGCTTTATCCTTCGGTTGAAGCGGATTTAATCAAAACAGGATCAAGCAAGGCTGGATCAACCTCTCCGTCGTCCCGGCGCAAGCTGGGATCCATTTTGACCTTGATCTTCAGCGCCAAAGCGAAGATCAAGATGGGTTCCAGCTTGCGCTGGAATGACGAGCAGGAAGATCGGATCGACCTCTCCGTCATCCCGGCGCGCAAGCCGAGATGACGAGCCGAAAATCAGGCCTTGCCCAATCACAAACGGATGCGATGACCATGCGTGGAAAAGACGAGGGCAGCGGTGAATTCCTCGGCCCAAGCCGCAGCGAGCAGCGGCGCGGGGCGCTGGAAGTCTTTGAACTCGGTGAAAAGCTGGTGGTACTGAGCGCCGCGCAACTGGCGAAACTGCCGTTGCCCGAAGACCTGCTTCAGCACATCGAGGACACCCAGCGCATCCCGTCGCAAATTGCGCGCAAGCGGCAATTGCAGTTCCTGGCCAAGCAGCTGCGGCGCGAAGACGATGAAACGCTGGACGCTATCCGCGATGCGCTGGATGCTGGCGGCGATGCGTCGCGTCGCGAAACCGCTCAACTGCACCAAGTCGAGGCGTGGCGTGATCGGCTGCTGGCCGATGGCGACGCGGCGCTGACCGAGTTGCTGGACAAATATCCATCCGCGGATCGGCAACGCCTGCGCCAGTTGGCGCGCAATGCCGTCGAGGAACGCAATCGCAACAAGCCGCCGCATGCGTTTCGGGAATTGTTTCGTGAGTTGCGGGAGTTGCTGGGAGAGGGGAGAGGGGAGACGGGAGAGGAAGGCGAAACCTCGTAACCCGGCACTCACGTCTCCCGTCTCCCCTCTCCCGTTCCTCGGGCTCACGCCTGAGTCCCGCCAACAGTAATCCCCTCGATCAGCAACGAAGGCTGGCCCACGCCCACCGGCACGCTCTGCCCGTCCTTGCCGCAGACGCCGACGCCTTCGTCAAGCGCAAGATCGTGGCCGATCATTTTCACTTTCTGCATCGTCTCAGGGCCGTTGCCGATCAGCGTCGCGCCCTTGACCGGCGCGGTGATCCTGCCGTCCTCGATCAGGTAGGCCTCGGTCGCGGAGAATACGTATTTTCCCGACGTGATATCGACCTGCCCGCCGCCGAAATTCACCGCGTACAAACCCTTCTTGACCGAACGAATCATCTCTTCGGGATCGTGTGGGCCGGCCAGCATGTAGGTGTTGGTCATGCGCGGCATGGTCAGGTGTGCGAACGATTCGCGGCGGCCGTTGCCGGTGGGCGCGACACCCATCAAGCGCGCGTTGAGCGTGTCCTGCATCAAGCCGACCAGCACGCCGTCCTCGATCAGGGTGTTGCATTGCGTCGGCGTGCCTTCGTCATCGACGTTCAACGAACCGCGGCGGCCCGGCAGCGTGCCGTCATCGACGATGGTCACGCCCGGCGATGCGACGCGCTGTCCCATGCGCCCTGCATACGTGCTGGTGCCCTTGCGGTTGAAGTCGCCCTCGAGGCCATGGCCAACGGCCTCGTGCAGCAACACGCCGGGCCAGCCCGCGCCCAGCACCACCGGCATGACGCCTGCCGGTGCATCGATCGCTTCGAGATTCACCAGCGCCTGGCGCAAGGCTTCGCGCGCCCACGTTTCCGGTTTTCCGCCACCCAACAATTCGACGTAGGAATAGCGACCGCCGCCGCCGCCGTGTCCCGATTCGCGGCGACCGTTCTGTTCGACGATCACCTGCACGCTGAACCGCACCAGCGGCCGCACGTCGGCGGCGAGGACACCGTCGCTGCGCGCCACCAGGATCGTGTCGACCCCACCCGCCAGACTGACCGTGACCTGCTGTACCCGCGGATCGGCGGCGCGCAGCAACTTGTCGATCTTGCGCAAGGCTTCGACCTTGTCCTCGTTGCCGAGCGCATCGATCGGATCGACCGGCGCATACAGCGCGCGACCATCACCGGGCACCAGCGCACGCGCGACATGCGCACTGCCGTCGCGCGCGATTGCACGCGCGGAATGCGCCGCCGACAGCAACGCTTCGGCATTGATGTCATCGGAATAGGCGAAGCCGGTCTTCTCCCCCGAAATCGCGCGCACGCCGACGCCCTGTTCGATCGAATGCGCCCCGTCCTTGACGATGCCATCCTCGACGCTCCAGCTTTCGCGGCGTGCATGCTGGAAATACAGGTCGCCGAAGTCGATCCCCGGCCCGAGCAGCGTGCCGAATGCACGATCCAGTCCGTTGGTGTCGAGGCCGCTGGGGAGCAGCAGGCGGGATTGCGCGAGGGTGAGGGATTGGGTCATGTGGAGTTCGATTATTTCGTTGAAGAGTTGATGACTGGCGGTTCGTTTCTGCACGTTTTTGCAGGAGCGCGCCAGGGCGCGATGGGGCGTTACCGGGAAAGCCACATCGCGCCCAGGTGCGCTCCTGCAAAGGCACATGCCTGACCATACAAACATGCGGGCTTCGGCGATCGAATCAACCCGAAGGCACCGCTTCCCGCACGGTCACGCGCGACTGCTGGCGTCCAATCACCTCGACCTTGGGATCCTTCCACGGCCCGGTGACCCGATAGGTCTTGGCCGCCATCTGCCCAAGCGGCTTCCTCAACACCGCATTGGCCGCCGCGCCGATCGCGGCGCCGACCGGGCCACCTGCAATCGCGCCAACGGCTGTCAGCAGGTTGCCGGCCTTGGGCCGCACTTCGATGGTCTGATCGAACTGCTGCGCACGCAGATCAGCGGCGCCGCGGATGCGGATTTCCGCGGCCGGGCCGTCGATGACCAGGTCGTCGCTACGGGCGCGGCCATTGCCGAAACGTATGTTGCCGCTGATGCGGTTGAAGGCGAATCCCTTGTTGAAGAAATCGCGAAAATCCAGGGTCAGACGCCGCGGAAGTTCGGCCAGGCTGAGCAGGCCGAGAACGCGGCCGGCGCCGGGTTCGATCTGGACCAGCCGGCCCTCCTTCGCCACAAGATTCAATGTCCCATCGAGCTGTTCCAGCTTGAACGCCGCCGGACTGCCGGGCCAGTTGGCATCGAACTTCGCCGTGCCCTTGCCGCCTGCAAGCCGGCCGCCGAAACCGAAACCCGTCAGCAATGCGCCGAAGTCGTCGCTGTCGATCGCCACGCCCAATCGCGTCCGCGCGGCAGTGCCGCGGCCGAGCCAGTCGCCGTTGAGATCGATGCGCTGTTTGGGCGCACGCAATTGCAACTGTTCGATGCGCATGCCGCCCGCGACCGGACGCGTGCGCAATTTCGCGGTGCCGAACGCGGCAGTGCCAAAGCGGAAATCGGCCACGTCGATGGCCAGTGGTGGAATCTTGCCTGGGTCCAGCTCGTCCGTGACCGGAGCCGCCACCGCCGCGATGCGGTCCGCTTGGTTGCCTGTAACCGGCGTCGCCGATCGCCAATGCAAACGCTCCAGGCGTCCTGCGATCGCAGCGCCATCACCCTGCGGAACCATCAACGCGCCGGCGAGCGAGTCGCCTTGCAACTGGATCGCCGTGCCGTTGTTGGCGGCCGCAACCTGCAACCGCGTGTTGCGGAATGCGCCCCCCAGCAACAACAAACGATCGGCGGTGACATCGATCCGTCGCAACACGAGGCCGCTGCCCTTTCCGTTACTGCCCTTGGCGTCGCCACTCTTTGCAATTCCGATCCAGCCGATGGCATCCAGCGTCGCCGCACGCCCGGTCGCGATCAATCCGGACGCGGGCGCCGGTTCGTTGACACTGCCCGCGCCGAGCACGGCACGGATGCCGGTCTGGCCGTTGCTGCTGCGCGCGCGCACGGCCATCAGGTTGCCGAGCGCGACTCTCACTTCACCCGTGCCGATCGGCAACGGGATGTCGACCGTCGTCGGCAAGGCCGCGCCTGCGGATTTGTTGAGGGGCGCTGGCAAGGTGAGTGCCGTGCCGACCAGGTTCGAGCGTAACTGCACGCGGCTCGGCGTTTGCTGCGCGACACTGCCTGGATTGCCGGACTTGGGGATCGCCAGTGCCACCGTCCACGTCGAGCGTCCATCCAGATGCGGCTTGAGCCATGCCAGGGTCGGTGCGCGATCGATCAGGTCGTCGGCGGCAATCGTCGCATCGAGTTCGGCCTCGAAGCCCTGGCCCTTGTCGCGCGCATATTCACCGGCCCGCAGGCTCAAACGACCGGGTTGATTGTCGTGACGCACCGCGAGTTTCTCGGCGCCGAACCCGCCGCGGCCGAAATCGATGTTGCCTCGGACATCACTGAAGGTGAGCTTGAGGTCGCGGTCAACCAGTGTTGCGCCGAGTAACTGGACGTTGCCATCGAGTGTCTGCCGTGGAGCATCGCGATACAGAGGCTGGTTCAATTTCATGTCGACGTTCGCGGGGCCACGCGCATCGAGCCTGGCCAGCGTCGCCGCGTTGGTTTTCTGCAGCGGACTCTGTTTGAGCAACGCCAGCATTTTCGCCGCGTCGCCACCGCCTTGTGCATCCACGGTCAATTCGGCCCGCGCAAAATTCGGAATCTCCGCGTGCATCGCACGAACGCCGACGCCGGCGATCACGCCCTTGCCATCGAGCGTCATGCCATTGTCGATGAACGCGACATCGGCTTCGATGGCATCAAGCGCGGGCCAGTCGGGATGGAACTTGATGTTGCCGCGACGAATCGTGGCAATTGCCTCGGAGCGCCCGTTGCCATCACGGAACGGCCAGTCGTCGAGATCGCCGGAAATCATCGCGCGGCCGTCGTGGAGCGTGCCGCTGACCAATGCCGCATCCAGCCAGCGGATCAGGTTCGGTGACATCCGATGGCGCACCCACAACGTTTTCGCTGCGGCGAACGAGAGATCGCCCAACGATGCGGCGAGATCGATCTGTGGCCGCGTGCCATCGCCCTGGAACAGCAGGCCGCCACGCAGGTCCGCGCTGTAACTGGATCCCGCCAGTCGCAACGCATCCGTGCCGACGCGCCATCCCGCGCCTTCGCGCCAGCCTGCAATCGCGCCGGTCGCATTGATGTCATGGGCCGCGCCAAATCCGCGCGGCCAATCGAGACGAAGCCTGGCAGCGGAGTCGAGTTGCAGTGAAAACCCTTCGCTATCGCCATGCAACTCGCCGCCGATGCCACTGATCCCCGGCGCATCGCCGACCGCGGCAAAGGCGACCTGACGCAGCACACCATCCGCGCGCATGCGGCCACCCTGCACGCCTGCAACCGTGACGCGCTCGAGATGCGCCGAGGGCCTGGCCTGCGACAACCACCGACGCAGGCCGGGATCGAGTTGATCGCTCAGCGCAGCCACGGCCAGCAGCGGGCCGGCATCGATGCTGTGGGCAACCAGCGCGTAACGGCGGCCGCCCGCGACGATCAAGCCATCCATGCTTTGCGTGGTCTTGTCGGTCGTGATGCGCATCCGCGGTGCATCGAAGCGCCAGCCGCCGTCGACCGTCTGCCAACGCGCACGCGTTTCGACCTTGTCGAAACGGGCACGTGCAGCAACGGTCGTCGTACTCCCGCCCGCACCTTGCAAGACCAGATCATCCAGTTCTGCATCGACCGTGATGTTCGCGATCCGGTGCGCACTCAATTCGCCCCACGCCTGTGCGCGGCCGCTGCCGCTCTGCGCCGCGACACCTGCGAACCGCAGCAACGGCGACCACGCGGTCAGGTCTGCCTGCCGTGACCCCGCGTAGACCCGTCCATTGCCGCGTTTGCGATCGAAATCCAGCACCGCATCGATCGGCGTCGCATCGCGCGCGATCACCCCGCGCACACCGGCGCGCACACGATCGCCATTGACCTGCATGCGCAGATCGATGTCCGGAAGCTGCACATCGATGCCCATCGACGGCGCGATGATCGCAAGCTTGCCGTCGATCACCTGCAGTTCGCCCAGTCCTTCGAGCGTTTGCAACGGGTCGGCGCCTCGCTGTTGCTGCCCCGGCAGGCCGCGGACGGTCCAACGCCCGTCCGCGCTGCGCTCGAGCGTCAACGACAGGCCGCGCAAGCGCAATTCGGTGAACGAACGGCCCGGCAGCAGGCCCGCGTATTGCGCCACCAGGATTTCGGCTGCGCCGATCGGCACCGCGTTGCGACCCGCACCGATGCGCAGTCCGTCCAGCCGCAACAACGGTCCGCGCCGCGTCCAGGCAGTTTCAACACGATCGAACGCGACCGGCCGACCAGCGCGTTCACTGAGCCACGCCGCGATCTTGTCGGGATGACGCTCGGCCATCGGCAGCAACTGGCTGGTGACCGCCGCAACCAGCGCCATCAGGATCAGGACCGCAGCGATGCCGTACCACACGCCGCGGTGCAGCAGGCGGGCTTGCCGGCGGAAAAGAGTGGGCATCAGGCGGGCACGTCCGTGGTCGGGACGCGGGGCTGGGGATTGAGGACTAGGGACAAGCTCCGCTCTACTAAATCAAAAACGACCGGGACTTTCCCAGCCTCCAGTCCCCAGCCCCCAACCCCCGCTCTTTCAAAGCAGTACGACATCGAACTGCTCCTGCAAATACTGGTCGTCCGGCTGGAAGCGGATGGACTTGCCGAGGAATTCCTCAAGCTCGGCGACCGCGGCGGATTCCTCGTCGGTGATGCGCGCGACCACTTTCGGCGATGCGATCACCAGCAGCCGCGCCGCCTCGAACTGGCGCACGGCGCGGGTGATCTCGCGGAAGATTTCGTAGGTCACTGTCTCGCTGGTCTTGAACGTGCCGCGGCCGCCGCATTCCTGGCATGGCTCGGACAATTGCCGCTCCAGGCTTTCGATGGTGCGCTTGCGCGTCATCTCCACCAAGCCCAACGGCGAGAAGTCGTAGACAGTGGTCTTGGCGTGGTCCTTGACCAGCGATTTCTCCAGCGTACGCAGCACCTGGCGGCGATGTTCGGCATCGGCCATGTCGATGAAGTCTATGATGATGATGCCGCCGAGGTTGCGCAGGCGCAGTTGCCGCGCGACCGATTGCGCGGCCTCCAGGTTGGTGCGGTAGACGGTCTCCTCGAGGTTGCGCTGGCCGACGAACGAGCCCGTGTTGACGTCGACCGTGGTCATCGCCTCGGTCTGGTCGATGACCAGGTAACCGCCGGATTTCAGCGGCACGTCCTTGAGCAGCGCGCGCTGGATTTCATCCTCGACGCCATACAGGTCGAAGATCGGACGCGCGCCGCTGTAGTGCTCGATCTTGTCGTCCAGTCCCGGCATATATTGCGCGGCGAACGCGCGCAACTTGTCGCAGGTCTCGCGCGAATCGACCTTCACTTTTTCCACGTCGCGACGGATCAAATCGCGCACCGCGCGCAACGGCAGGTTGAGGTCCTCGTACACGCAGATGCCGACGCGCGATTCCGTGGAACGTTGCTCGACCAGCGCCCAGGCGCGGCTCAGATAGCCGATGTCCTCCGCCAGCGCCTCCGCCGACTGGCCTTCGGCGTTGGTGCGGACGATGTAGCCGTGTTCGCCGCTGTCGGCCAGTTCGGACACGATCGACTTCAAGCGCGCGCGTTCGCTTTCGTCTTCGATGCGCGCCGAGACGCCGACCACATTCGACTGCGACAGCAACACCATGTAGCGCGACGGAATGCTGAGTTGCGTGGTCAGTCGCGCGCCCTTGCCGCCGATGGGGTCCTTGACGACCTGGACGATGATCTCCTGTCCTTCGCGTATCAGCTCGCTGATCGGTTTTGGCGGCGCGGACGGCAATTCGGTGCCATCGCCTTGCGAACTCGGCACCGGCGCGGCCTTGAAGATGTCGTTGGCATGCAGGAACGCGGCGCGATCCAGGCCGATCTCGACAAATGCCGCCTGCATCCCCGGCATGACCCGCTGCACGCGACCCTTGTAGATGTTGCCGACCACGCCGCGCCGCCAGCCGCGCTCGATGTGCAATTCCTGCAGCATGCCGTTCTCGACCACGGCGACGCGTGTCTCGCGAGGGGTGACGTTGACCAGGATTTCTTCGGTCATGATGGGAGCAACCGCTGTTTTTTTGCCGCTGATTTACCCGGATTAACGCGGATAAAACTTGGAAATGCCTTATCCGCGTTCATCGGATTTGATCCGCGGCGAAATCTGCTCATCGCACGTCTGTTTTTTGCCGCTGATTTACGTGGATCAACGCGGATAAAACTCAAGAATGCTTTATCCGTTTTCATCCGACCTGATCCGCGGCCACATGTGCTTGTCCCACATCCATTCCGAATTCCCGAAACAGCCGCGCAGTCTCGAACAATGGCAAGCCCATCACGCCCGAGTAGCTGCCCGCGAGATGCGTGATGAATGTCGCGGCCAAACCCTGGATCGCATAGGCGCCGGCCTTCCCTTCCCATTCGCCGCTCGCGAGGTAGCGCTCGATGTCTTCATCGCCAAGCGTGGCGAACGTCACTTCAGAAACCGACACCGCCTGCACTTCACGCGACGCCGAAACCAGCGACACCGCTGAAATGACCTGATGGGTTTGTCCCGACAAGCGACGCAACATCGCGGCAGCGTCCGCCGCGCCGCGCGGCTTGCCGAAGACTTCGTCGCCCAGCACCACTTCGGTGTCGGCACCGAGCACGACGGCATCGCGCACGGCCATTACCTGCAGCAGACCCGCACCGGATTTTTCCCGCGCCACGCGGCGCACGTAATCTTCGGGCGGTTCGGCGGGGTCGCGTTGTTCGGGCACGTCGAGATCGAGCACGCCAAACTCCAGCCCGAGGCGGGTCAGCAATTCGGCGCGGCGAGGGGAGCGCGAGGCAAGATGCAGCATTGTCCGAGGATAACCCGCACCTCCGTGATCAAGCCCGCCGCGGGCTAAACCGCATCCAGTGTCACTGAGGGCCAATAACCCCGCCACGGCTCACGGCACGTTAACCGCACACCGAACACCCTTCCCCTCGATGTCATCCGGAGCTTTCCATGTCGCGATTTTCCGTCCGCCCCCTGTTGCTTGCCACCGCCCTCGCCTCGAGCCTGATCATGACCTCAGCCTGCGCACAGAATGCCGCTCCCGGCGGCTATGCGATCCCCGCCGATGGCACGTTGTTGTCGGTGTCCGCGCAAGCCGAATCAAAGCGCGTGCCCGATGTCGCCACGATGTCCACCGGTGTCGTCACGCAAGCAGCCGATGCCAACACCGCGATGCGCCAGAACGCCGAGCAAATGGCCAAGGTGGTCGCCGCGATCAAGGCCGCGGGTGTGGCCGAACGCGACATACAGACCAGCGGCATCAGCCTCAATCCGCAGTACCGCTACGCCGAGAACCAACCACCCACGATCAACGGTTACCAGGCCAGCAACACGGTCAACATGAAGGTGCGCGACATCGGCAAGCTCGGCAAGGTGCTCGACACGCTGGTGGCGCAGGGCGCGAACCAGGTCAACGGGCCTAGTTTCGAGGTCGACAAGCCGGACGAGGCGTATGACGAGGCGCGGTTGTCGGCGCTGAAAAAAGCCGAGGCGCGTGCGAAAACCTACGCTGATGCGATGGGCCTGCGCGTCCGTCGCATTGTCAGCATCTCGGAAGGCGCCGGTTTCCAGCCACCCATGCCGATGATACGGATGCAGGCGATGGATGCGATGGCGAGCAAGGAAACCTCGGTGTCGCCCGGCGAGACCACGCTCAGCGCCAACCTCGATGTCGTCTTTGAGTTGGGAAAATAAAATGAGTGCCCCCGAGAAAACAACGCCTCCGGCTACCAATCCCAAGGCCGGACACAATCCGGGCTATGCGGAACCACAACCGCGCGACAAGGAGGACGCGCGTAATCCGGAGCCGGAACACAAACGCAATCCGGACGACGGCGGGCTGACGCGCGAGCCGGAGAAGACACCCGGCGCGTGAAGAACACGTCCCGCGTCGTTACAAACCGACCCGCCATGTGCGGGTCTCTTTTTTGCAATTCCATTCGTCACGTATTCCGCACCGGTCGTCCGCCGACCATTGCCGAACCGCTGCATCCGGCGCAGCGTGGAATCACGGCGTCGCCGACCTCCAACCCCGTCGGCGGCGTCCATGCGTTGTTCCTGTCGAAGGTCAATCAACGGAGGTGGGTCATGGTGCGTACTCAACGTTCAAGCTTTGGATTCCCGCATCTTGCGCAACGTCCGGATGCGGGCCGTATCGCCGGCATCTCCGCAGCAATCGCGATCCACGTCCTTGCATTGATGGTGTTGCTGGCGCCGATGTCACCTCCGCCGGTCACAGCGCTTGAAGATCGCCATACACCGCCCGATCTACCCCGCACACCTGTAACACCGCCTCCCCGCCCTGAGCCCGTCCCGGTCGTCAGGAATGCAGCCCCTAGGCCACAAACCGCTGTGCAACCACGGCAATCCGCAACGCCGGTCATCGACAATGAAGTCATCGTCGATAACGGCAACATCGCTGTCGAAACAGCAACGATATCGACTGAGACAATCGACGCAGGGTCTGTGGTGTCCATGCCACTTGCCGGTGCCTATCTTGAATACGCCAACGCGCCACCACCGGTGTACCCGCGCGCCGCCCTGCGCGACCGCCTGACCGGAACGGTGATGCTGGAAGTGCTGGTGGATATCGACGGCCGCCCGCTCGACGTGAAAATCGCGCAAAGCAGCGGCCACCGCGAACTCGATCGTGCTGCGCTCGAGCATGTCCTCAAACGGTGGACGTTCCGTCCCGCAATGAAGAACGGGCAAGCGGTGCAAGCGACAGGTCTGGTGCCGATCGCGTTCAATCTGCGCTGACGCTCCCCGATAACCAACCGACTTCCTGTAGGAGCGCACCTGGGCGCGATGAGGCTTTATCGGTAGTATCGGTAGAGCCCAATCGCGCCCAGGTGCGCTCCTACAATGTGCACATGTCGTGGTCATCGATCGAATTGCCGGGCGCCGAAGTTTCAATCGCGCCGGATTGGCTGCAACCGGAACAGGCCGATGCGCTGTTTGCCGATTTGCGCCAATCGGTTCCATGGGGCATGCACCGGATCAAGCTGTTCGGGCGCGAAGTCGATTCGCCGCGGTTGAGTTGCTGGATCGGTGATGCCGATGCGGGTTACACCTACTCCGGCACGCGCTTCGAGCCACATGCGTGGCCGGAAGCGCTAGTGCCGATACGCGATCGCCTCATCAACGAAATCGGCATCGACTTCAACAGCGTGCTGGCGAATCTTTATCGCGATGGCGCGGATTGCATGGGTTGGCATAGCGATAACGAAGCGGCGCTTGGATCGCAGCCGGTGATTGCGTCGTTGAGTCTGGGTGCGGTGCGGCGGTTTGTTTTCAAGCGGCGGAGCGAAGATCAAACACCGAACCCTCACCCGCCCTTCGGGCACCCTCTCCCGCTGCGCAGGAGAGGGGAAACGGCACAGCTGCACCCTGGCGCTCCGTCGAGCAGGAGGAGGGAAACGGCACAGTCTTGTGGCCAGGCTTCAGCCCCTCTACTGCGAAGTGGGAGAGGGGTTGGGGTGAGGGTGTGTGACAGGACCAATGCATCCGACAGCAAGCGCACTCTGGAACTGCCGCATGGCAGCCTGCTGGTGATGCGCGGCGGCACCCAGCGCAACTACCGGCACGCGTTGCCGCGCACTACCAAGCCGACAGGCGCGCGGATCAACTTGACGTTCCGGCGAGTGCGGGGCTAACGCTTTGACGACTTGTGTTGCGCGTCGCTGCGTTCATGCGCCTCGCCGGTGGTCAGGGTCCAGCCCGCCACGTCATGACCGATCCTGCCCAGTGCCTGTTCGAAGGCCTGCGACACAGCGGCGACATCGGCGCCGGTGGCCGGGACTGCCTGCAGGAAGGTGCGGGAATCGACCACGTCGTGGTCGGGGGCATGCAGCAGCTTGATGTTGAGCTCGACCGTTGCCGCCGGCACTGCGGCGCCGGCATAGTCGGCCTCGAACCGGCGCAGGTCCATGACCAGTTTGTAATCGGCGGCGATGCCGCTGCCCTGGCGTGCGACCGCGGGAATGCGCCCGGAATCCTCGAGCGCGCGCAGCACCGTATCCATGACCTGGTCGGTCGGGGTCTTGGCCCAGCCGGCGCCCTTGTAGACCTGCAGTTCACCCGGCGCAGGCCGGACCGCGATGCGCAGGCTATCGAGCGTGCTCGCCGCAGTCGGGCGACTCAGCGACAGCTGCCATTTGACGCTGGGCCAGGCCGGGTCGGCCTGCACCCGCGCATCCGGCGCGTAGATCGTGGCCGCTTGCTTCTTGCCGAGCAGCGAGCAACCGCCGAGCAGCAGCGCGCCAACCACGAGCGCCCCGGCAACACCACGCAGCGGCCACGCACCGGCGGCGATCAGTGGCGAGCTGTGATAACGGAGAAGCTTGCTCATTTTGGTTCGAACTCCTTGGGCGCATCGCGGCCCAGAATGTAGCCGGCCGGGCCGCCTTCGAGACGGTCGGTGACCTGGCGTAGATCGCGGATCAGCAAGCGCAGTTCGGCCAGCGTCGGGCCGAGCTGCGCCAGGCCATCGTTGGCGAAGCTGCTGATCGCGGCGCGGTTCTCGTTGAGGATCTTGTCGGCGCCGCCGGCCGCGGAATCCATCTTGCTCAGCGTGCCGTCGAGCTTGTTGATGAGCTGGGGAAGTTCTTGAACCAGCTCGCGATCGATGTCCTCGATCGCGCGGTTGGTGGTGGCCAGTGTTTTCTCCAGCAACTCGGTCGACTTGCGCGCGTTGATGATCAGTGCGCGCAGGTCTTCGCGCTGGTCGCCGATCGCGCCGGTCATGCCTTCGATGCTTTCCAGCGTATTGGCCATGCGCTTGACGTTCTGCTCGCTCAACACCTGGTCCATGCGATCGACCAGGCGGCTGGCGGTGTCGGCGATGTTCTGCAAGGCCGATGCTTCGGTCTGGATCACCGGAATCTCGCGCTTGTCGACCGACACCAACGGTGGCGCGGCCGGGCTGCCGCCGGTCAGCTGGATGAAGCCCGGACCGGTGAGGCCGTCCTGCGACAGCTTGGCCTTGGTGTCGGTCTTGATCGGTACGTCCGCTTCCAGCCGCACCAGCGCGATCACCTTGCGCGGATCGTTGGGCACCAGGTCCAGGCTGTCGACGGTGCCGACGTTGATGCCGTTGTAGCGCACCACGCCGCCTTCCGACAGGCCGGTCACCGCTTCGTTGAACACGACGTGGTAGTCGCGGAAACTTTTCTCGGACGAGTAGTTGGCGGCCCACAACGCAAACAGCAGCCCGAAGATCGCGACCGCCAGGGTGAAGGCGCCGATGAGGATGTAATTGGCTTTGGTTTCCATGGTCAGTTCCCTTCGCGGCGCGGGTCTGGCGGTTGCTTGCTCTTTTGCATGGTCTTTTGCGCGGCGCGCGCGCGCGGTCCGTGGAAATATTCCTGCACCCAGGGGTGCTCGAATTTCTCGACCTCCTCAATCGGCGCAGTGATCAAGACCTTGCGGTCGGCCAGCACCGCAACCCGGTCACAGATAGCGTACAGAGTGTCGAGATCGTGTGTGATCAGGAACACGGTCAACCCCAACGCGCGTTGCAACGTCAGGGTCAATTCATCGAAGGCCGCCGCGCCGATCGGATCCAGGCCCGCGGTGGGCTCGTCGAGGAACAGCAACGGCGGATCCAGCGCCAGCGCGCGCGCCAGTCCTGCGCGCTTGCGCATGCCACCCGACAGTTGCGACGGCAGTTTGTCGAGTGCCTCCGCGGGCAGCCCTGCCAGTTTGACCTTCAGCAATGCAAGTTCGTAACGCAATGAATCCGACAAGTCCGGGTGATGCTCCTTCAGCGGCACCTGCACGTTCTCGCCGACGGTCAGCGACGAGAACAGCGCGCCGTCCTGGAACAACACGCCAGTGCGGCGTTCGATGTGGTTGCGGTCGGCGGGTTCCTGCGAACGGGCATCGACGCCCAGCACTTCGATCTCGCCCTCGTCGGGGATGCGCAGGCCCAGGATCGAGCGCATCAGCACCGATTTGCCGGTGCCCGAACCGCCGACCACGCCGATGATCTCGCCGCTCTTGACGTCGAGATCGAGGTCTTCGTGCACGACCTGTTCGCCAAACCGGTTGCTCAGGCCGCGGACGCGGATGATCGGCTTGTCCGTGTCGGATGTTGTTTGTTCGGTCGTCGGCATACTTAAAAATCCATATGCATGAACCAGATCGCGAACAGCGCGTCCAGGATGATCACCAGCGAAATGGTCTGCACCACGCTTGAGGTCGTGCGTTCGCCGACCGATTGCGCGGTGCCTTCCACCTGCAACCCTTCCAGGCAGCCGATCAACGCTATCACCACGGCGAACACCGGCGCCTTCGACAACCCGATGAAGAAATGCCGTATCTCGAACGTGTCCTGCATGCGGCCCAGGTACTGTTGTGGCGGGATATCCAGGCTGAAGGCGCCGACGGTGAGGCCACCGGCCAGGCCGGCCATCATCGCGATGAAGGTCAGCAGCGGCAGCATCACCAGCAACGCGATCACGCGCGGGATCACCAGCAGGTCAACCGGATCCAGACCCAGCGTGCGGATCGCATCGATTTCCTCGCGGCTGACCATCGCACCGATCTGCGCGGTAAACGCGCTGGCGGTACGGCCTGCCAGCAGGATCGCGGTCAGCAGCACGCCGAACTCGCGCAGGAACGCGATGCTGACCAGTTCGACGACAAAGATCTCGGCGCCGAACTCCTGCAGGATGGTCGAGCCCAGGAACGCAATCACCGACCCGACCAGGAACGAAAGCAGGGCCACCAGCGGCACCGCGTCGAGGCCGACCTGTTCCATGTGGTAGACGGTCGGTGTCAAGCGGAAGCGGTGCGGTTCCTTGATCATGCGCGCCATCTTGGCCAGGGTTTCGCCGAAGAAACTAATCAGCGCCAGGGCCTCCTTCCAGTTGTCCTGGACGGTGAACCCCAATCGCCCCAGCGCCGCACTGAAGCCGTACTCGCGCTTGCGCTTGGGCCGGTCGTCGGCCACGTCCTCGATCGCCGAGACCAGTTCGCGGTGGTGGTCGTCGAAGACGAATTCGTTGAAGGCCAGGTCGCGGCGGCGCGCGTAGCGCTTGAGCAGCAACACGCCCAGCGTATCGAGCTGCTCGACGCTGCCGGCGTCGACGATGGTGACGCCCTCCGGCGCGTCGCGGAGTTGCGCGCTGAGCGCGGTGGCGTGTTGCAACGTCCAGCGCCCGGACAGGCGCAGTCTCGACCCATCCTTGGCGTCGACGGTGGCGCTGGGAACGTGGTCGTCTGCTGCGGGCATGCAAGTCCTCGGGACGCGAGGGTACAGCGTAAACAGTTTTGGGTGAGCAGGCTTGTCACGGCGCCGAGCCTGCATCGGCTGCGCTGGTCGCAAACGCGTGCGATCCTGTGCGCCCTCCGGCCTGGCCCAGGACAGGCATGTCGATCTTCACCCCCGCCAGCGAGCGTTACGCGGCCCGCATCGATTTCGTCGTCGACATGGCCCAGCGCCTGCACGCCTACGGCACCACCGCGCAGCGGCTGGAAGGGGCGCTGATGGCGGTGGCGCACAAGCTCAAACTCGATTGCGAAGTGTGGTCG
>JAJAYW010000207.1 GCA_026786005.1 Lysobacter sp.
CCCCCCCCCCCCCCCCCCGCTCCTGCGACCGAAGGAAGTCCCCGTAGGACAAATAGCCGTTTACCCTGCTGGCATGAATGCGATGCCCACCAACGAGGTCCTCACGCCCAGCCAGCTCAACGCGCTGGCGCGCGACCTGCTGGAAGGCAGCTTTCCGCTGATCTGGGTCGAAGGCGAACTGGGCAACCTGTCGCGGCCTGCCTCCAGCCATCTGTATTTCACGCTGAAGGATGCGCGCGCGCAGGTGCGTTGCGCGCTGTTCAAGCCGAAAAGCCAATGGCTGAAATTCGCGCCGCGCGAAGGCCTGCGCGTGCTCGCGCGTGGCCGGCTGACCTTGTACGAGGCGCGCGGCGATTACCAGTTGATCCTCGACCACATGGAGGAAGCTGGCGAAGGCGCGTTGCGGCGCGCGTTTGAGGAACTTCAAGCCAGGTTGACTGCCGAAGGCGTGTTCGATGACGCGCGCAAGCGCGCCTTGCCGGCGTACCCAAGACGCATCGCCGTCATCACCTCGGCGAGTGGTGCGGCGGTGCGCGATGTCGTCAGCGTACTGTCACGGCGGTTTCCATTGCTGGATGTCGAGATCCTCCCAGTGCCGGTGCAAGGCGGCACGGCGGCGGCGCAGATCACGGCGATGCTCAAGCGCGCCGATGCTTCTGGGCGTTACGACGTGCTGCTGCTGACGCGCGGCGGCGGCTCACTGGAAGACCTGTGGGCGTTCAATGACGAACACCTCGCACGCGCGATTGCGGCCTCGAAGACCATCGTCGTGTCGGCCGTCGGCCACGAAACCGACTTCAGCCTCGCCGATTTCGCCGCCGACTTGCGTGCGCCCACGCCGTCGGTGGCTGCCGAATTGATCGTGCCCAACAGCAATGACCTGCTCGCTCAACTGCTGGGCTGGCAGCGCCGCCTGCAAGGCCTGCACGACAACCGGTTGCGGCAACTCGCGCAACGCGCCGATCGCGCCGCCCTGCGCCTGCATGCGTTGCGTCCGCAGGCCCGACTGGCACTACTGCGGCGACGCGAGCAGGAGGCCAGACGCCGGCTGGAGGCTGCGTTGCGTATCCAGATCGAGCGTCGCCTCGCGCGACTGCGGCATGCTGATGCGGTGCTGCGCGCGATGCAGCCAAAACGCCGGCTTGCGCTGCTGCGGCAACGCATCGCCGCGCTGGCGTTGCGCCCTCAATCCGCGATTGCACGGCGATTGCAACGCGATGCGCTTCGACTGCGCGGTCTGGCGCGGTCGCTGGAAACCGTCAGCCCGCTGGCCACGGTGGCGCGTGGCTACGCGATCCTGCAACGCGACGATGGGCGGATCGTGCGCAGTGTCGACGAAACGGACATCGGCGATGCGCTGGATGCAAGGCTTGTGGATGGGCGGCTGCGGGTACGGGTCGAATCTAAACCGTAATCGCGTGCTTGCCGCAGGGGCCTCGGGTTCTTGTTCCACGGGGACTTCCTTTGGTCGTAGGAGCGCACCTGGGCGCGATGGGCTTTACCGGTAGAGCCCCATCGCGCCCAAGTGCGCTCCTACCAAGTGTGGTCGCGACTGGGGGTTAACCTTGTGTTTGCGATGTTGTCGCACACAGGAGCTGCGCATGCTGAAGAAATCCTATCCCTACTACCTCGCCAACAAGCCGGTCGCCGCCAACGCCGACCTCGAGGTCCTGGACAAGTATTCTGGCAAGCGCGCGACGCGCGTGGCGTTCGCCGACAACGCCACCGTGCGCAAGGCCATCGTCGCGGCGGACAAGGCGCGCGAGGCGATGGCGGCATTTGCGCCGGACCAGCGCCGCGATGTGCTGGAGCATTGCGTCGCGCGATTCACCGAGCGGCAGGAGGAACTGGCGCTGGCGTTGTGCATCGAGGCCGGCAAGCCGATCAAGGACGCGCGCGGTGAAGTCACACGGCTGATTGACACCTTCCGCATCGCCGCCGGCGAAGCTACGCGAATCGATGGCGAAGTGCTCAACCTCGAAATCAGTGCACGCACGCGTGGCTATCGCGGCTTGGTCAAACGCGTGCCGATCGGCCCCTGTGCGTTCATCACGCCGTTCAATTTCCCCTTGAACCTGGTAGCGCACAAGGTTGCACCCGCAATCGCCGCGGGCTGCCCGTTCGTGTTGAAGCCTGCGGCGAAGACGCCGGTCGGCGCGTTGATCATCGGCGAGGTGCTCGCGGAAACCGATCTGCCCGATGGCGCGTTCTCGATCCTGCCCTGCTCCAACGACGATGCGGGGCTGCTGGTCGAGGACGAGCGCATCAAGTTGTTGTCGTTCACGGGCGGACTGGTCGGTTGGGAATTGAAGGCGCGCGCCGGACGCAAGAAGGTCACGCTGGAGCTTGGCGGCAATGCCGCCTGCATCGTCGACGAAGATCCCGGCTCCGATCTCGATCACGTCGTCGAACGACTGGTGTTCGGTGCGTATTACCAATCCGGCCAAAGCTGCATCAGCGTGCAACGCATCTACGTGCATGCAGCCATCTATTCAAAGCTGCGCAAGAAACTGATGACGGCAGTGTCCAGGCTCAGGATCGGCGATCCGAAGGACGAGAAGGTCTTCATCGGCCCGATGATCGACGAGGACGCCGCCAGGCGCGTCGAAAGCTGGATCGCCACCGCTGCAAAAGCAGGCGCGACGCAACTGGTCGCAGGCGCGCGGCACAAACATCTGCTCCCCGCTGCGCTGCTGGAGAACGTGCCGCGCGACAGCGACCTGTATCGCAAGGAAGCCTTCGGACCGGTCGCCTGCATCGAATCCTTCGACGATTATGAGCGCGTGCTCAAGCGGATCAACGACAGCGACTTCGGCCTGCAGGCGGGTGTGTTTACCGGCCGCCTGGACCATGCCCTGCGCGCGTGGGATGTGCTGGAGGTTGGGGGCGTCATCGTCGGTGACGTGCCGAGTTTCCGCGTCGACAACATGCCTTATGGTGGCGTCAAGCAATCGGGCTTGGGCCGCGAAGGCGTGCGTCATGCCATCGAGGACATGACCGAGCCGCGGTTGCTGGTGATACGCGGCTGATGTCTGTTTGGTGCGCCTTCGCAGTTCATGGCGCTTCGCAAGACGCACGGGGCGGTCATTTGCGCGCTTGGCTTTTGGTAGAGCGGCGCTTGCACCGCTGCTCTTGAAGATCGCGCCAAAAGCAGCGGAGCAAGCTCCGCTCTACAAAGCAAAAGTTGCACAAGTGTGATGTGACGCCCGGTAGGTACGCGGTATAGGTTCTGATCGTTAAACCATGCGCTTGTAGCGTGTCTCCACCGCCTTGGCTTCCTCACCCTGCGGCGTGATGTTGAACATCGCGATGACCAGGGTGTCGATGTCCGGCTGGTCGATATCGGTACGCCAGCCCCACGGCGGCCCCTGCTACCCGTCGCCGTAACTTCCCAGTACCGAAAACCGCGGTGCCTGCGCTACGGCAGCCGAAACAACATGCTGGTGCCGGTATGGAAACTGTCCACCCACGCACTCTCGAAGGCATGCGCATCCAGGTGCAGGCCATAGATCGCCACGCCTTGGTGCACATCGTCGCCGAAACTCGTTTCGTATTCGTGCAACAGGAAGCGGCTGCCGAGGATCGCCCGGATGCTGCCGCGTTGCGGCGTTTCGCTGGCCGGTGGTTGTGCCGAATCGAACCAGACCTGGGTGACGCCTTCCCACTGACCGGCCATCTGCGCAAGCCGATGATGCGCGCCGCCAGCGGCCGTGGATGCCTCGGATTCCAGCTTGTCCATAGTGAGTTCCTCATCTGAGTCGACAAGATCCCGGGATGCCTGTCGAAATTGATCTACGGTCTGTTCAAGCCATACCAAGTTTCACGCTGTCCATGGTCCGCAGGCGCGACCGGTGTGTGCGATCACGAGCGAGCCGTGGCAGGCGCCGGGTAGCCGAAGAGATACCCCTGGCCGAACTCGCACCCCAGCTCCAGCAGCGATGCATGTTGCGCTTGCGTCTCGATGCCTTCGCCGATGGCCTCGATGCTCAACGAGCTTGCCAGCGCAAGGATCGCGCGGATCACCGCAAAACTTTCCAGATGGTCGTCACGCAACCCGGCGACGAAACTCTGGTCGATCTTCAACGTGGCGATCGGGAAACGATGCAGATAGGACAGCGCGGAAAAGCCGGTGCCAAAATCGTCCAGCTGCGCCAGTACGCCGTGGTTACGCAAGGTACGCAACATGCGCAAGGTGCGCGGCGCGTCATCCAGTAGTGCGACCTCGGTGATCTCGATGCGCAAGCGTTGAGGGTCGGCGCCTGCGACATCGAGCATGCGCAGCAGGCGGTCGGCAAAGTCCCGCGACTTGAAATGCAGCGGCGACACGTTGATCGAGACGTAACCGCTTCCGTGTGCCGCCAGCCCATCGATCACTTGCTGGTAAAGCAGCCAGTCCACTTGTTCGATCAGGCCGGTGTCCTCACCCAGGCCGATGAACTGGGCGGGCAGCAACATGCCCTTGGGGTCATGTCGCCAACGCAACAGCGCTTCGTGGCCAACGATGGATTGATCATCCAGGCGCACGATGGGTTGGTAATACGGCTCGAAATCGTCGCGGTTGATCGCGCGTCGCAGGTCGGCCTCCAGGTCCAGCAGTTTCACGGCCTGTTCGCGCATGTCCGCGTCGAACACCGCACTGCGGCCGCGCCCGAGCGCCTTGGCACGGTACATCGCCGCATCGGCATCGCGCAGCAGTTCTACGCCGGTGCGATAGCGCGGATGCCCCATCGCGATACCGAGGCTGGCCGCCGGGAACAACTCGCGTCCGGCGATGAACACCGGTTCGCCCAGCGCACCCAGGATGCGTTGCGCCAGCGCCTGCACCGCATCGATGCCTTCGATGCCGTCGATCAACACGGCGAACTCGTCGCCGCCAAGCCGCGCCACCACATCATCCGGACGCACCGCGGACACCAGCCGACTTGCGGTCTCGATCAGCATTTCGTCGCCGGCGGCATGGCCGACGCTGTCATTGACCAGCTTGAAGCGATCCAGATCCAGGAACAGCACGGCAAAGTTGAAGCGTGGGTCCTCTGCGCTTTTCGAGATGGCCCCGGTCATGCGATCGAGCAGATGCAGTCGATTGGGCAGGCCGGTCAAGGCATCGTGCAGCGCCTGGTGGGTGAGGCGTTGTTCCGCACGCAGCCGCTCACCGATCTGCGCGATCAGCTTGTTGTTGGCTTCCGCCAGTTCGTGCGTGCGCTCGTCGACGCGCAGCTCAAGCTCAAGCTGCGCGGACTTGATGCGGTCCTGCGCCAGCTTGCGCATCAGCCCGCTGGAAATATGGTGCGCGACGAATGTCAGCAGCTCCTGGTCTCGCTCACTGAACTCGATGTCCGAGGTGTAGCTCTGCACGGCAATCACGCCGACCACGCTGTCGCCACGGAACAACGGCACGCCAAGCCAGCAGAAGGCGAGTTCGCCGAAGCTGCGCACCTTGCCCTGCTCTTCCAGCGCGGTGATGTCGTTGCGGTGCGCCAGCAAGGGCTGGCCGTTGGACAGGACGTACTCGGTGAGGCCCGACGACAGCAACCGGGGCAGGCGTTTGCTTTGGCGCTCGTCGATGGTGTACGGGAATTCGAGATGCTTGCCGTCTGCCGTCAGCATGGCGATGTAGAAGTTGCGGGCGTCCAGCAAATCGCCGACCACCGCATGCACATCGGCGTAGAAACGCTCCAGCGTTTCGGTGCTGATCGACAGTTCGGCGATACGGAACAACGCGCGCTGCAATCGTTCCGCGCGCTGCCTTTCAACGATCTCCGCTTGCAATTCCTCATTGGCCAGTCGCAGTTCGCTGGTGCGCTCGCCGACGCGATGCTCGAGCTCCACCTGCGCATTCCTGCGATCCAGCGTGGTCTGGATGTGCTGTGCGACGAAGACCAGCAGGGTCTGGTCTTCGGCCGAGTAACCGGCCGACCCTTCGTAGCTCTGCACCACGATGGCGCCGGAGATCTGCCGGTCCCGCAGCATCGGCACACCCAGCCAGGCCTGGCTGTCGGGACCCTGCTGCAGATCCTTTGGAACGCCGAGTTTTTCCCGCACTACCATCGATGGCCCCAACAATGGTTGGCCGTGCCTGAGCAATGCCACCGTCAAACTGTGGGTCAGCTCATCGATGGGGATTTCGCGCTCGGGTTCGGCCACATAGGGATCGAGGCGATCAGCGAAGTACAGGAACCGGACCGTTTCCTGCTGCTCGTTGTAACCGACGATGTACAAATTCTCGGCATACATCAGGTTGCCGACGACCGCGTGGATGCGCCGCAACATGATGGGCATGTCCAGGCCGGCGCCGGCGAGATCGGAAATTTCGTACAGCGCCTGCTGCAGTCGTTCCGATTTTTCCAGTGATTCGATCCGCGCCTGCGCGCTGAGGTTGGTCAGCGTTGCCGTGACGGTACGCCGCGACAGCGCCCGCCATGCCTGCAGCGACTCCGCTGGCAGCGTTTCGGCCAGCACGGCCGCGATCGCGATGCGGGTGCCGTCAACGGCGACCCAGCTTTCGTGGATTTCATGGCGTCCCGACGTTGCCTTCGCCCCGGACAACAGGCGTTGCGCATGGCTCCGTAACTCACTCGACGCATTCGCCTGGGCGCTACCCTCCCGATCCTGCGCATCGATCCAGTGCACCACGACCTGTGAGTCTGTCGGCAACGTATCCGCCAGCACCTGCGCCAGATCGACGGCAGCAGCGCGATGTTGCAGCTGTGGATCAGCCCCAGTCGTTTCGCGCACGGCGGAACTTCGTCCGATATTCATCACGATAAGGATAACGGCCGGACCCGCTGCAAACGACCAATTGCATCGCGGATTGTGTCCTGTACCCCGATCCAATCACGGTTTGGGCGTGAGGGGATGGCTGGCCCCGTGGTTTCACTCTCCCGCTGCGCACCCACGCTCCTCAACGCACCCCCCTCCCGTTTACGGGAAAGGGCGCCCTAAGAGCCTGCCCCGCATTTGATACGGCGGCGGGCGAGGGCCCGGCTCTTGATCCTTGGACATCCTGCACACCGCTGCGCAGAAGGACCAACACTCAGCCCTCCATTCATCCCCTCGCAACCCCATTCCCCAAAATGACCCGTTTCGACCTTCATGTTCACCAGCGCATCCGCCGCCATCGGGTCGGCGACCACCGATCCGGCATCCATCGATCAACAGTGCTTCACCTGGTCGCCTGCAGCGCTTACGCTGCGCGGGATGAACGATGTCCTCGGCGACAGCGGTGCCGAAACCAGCGACGACGCGTCGGTGGAAGGCAAGCTGATCGATGCCAGGTTGATGCTGGCCTACGCAGGCGGCGACGTGACGGCGTTCGAGCAGTTGTACTCGCGTCACCGTGGCCCGCTGTACCGTTTTTTGCAGCGCCAGCTGCGCAACACGGCGCTGGCCGACGAGTTTTTCCAGGATGTCTGGCAGCGCGTCATCGCCGCGCGCCAGACATGGACGCCCGATGCGGCGTTCTCGACATGGTTGTTCCGCATCGCGCACAACCGGCTCAATGATCACTGGCGCGCGCAGAAGCATCGTCCGGCAGCCCCTGACGACGCGGAGGAACGTGCCGCGCGCGTGCCCGATCCTCACACGCCGGAGCGCAACCTCTCGGAATTCGAGCAGCGCCGTCGCCTGCAGATGGCGCTGGACGAGTTGCCCGAAGAGCAACGCATCGTGGTGACGCTACGGCTGGAGCAGGAATTGACGCTGGAGGAAATCGGCGAGATCACCGGCGTCGGCCGGGAGACGGTCAAGTCGCGGTTGCGCTATGCGATGGACAAATTACGTACGAGATTGCAGGAATGAGCTCCCACCATCCAGAGCCATTGAGCACCGAAGAACGCGAGCTCGCACAGCGGCTGGCGCGGGTCGGTTTGCCTGGCGAACCGTCGCCTGCGCTCGATGCGAGGATCCTTGCGGTCGCGCACGATGCAGTGGCGAAGCGTTCGACGCAGACAAGGCGCGGACGTCGCCGCTGGAAGGTTGCTTTTGGTGTTGCCGCTTCGCTGGCGTTGGCAGTGGGCATCGCATGGCAGCTGCGACCGTTGCCACAGGCGCCGCCCGCTTACGACGAAGGCGCAGCGGCGATGGTCGAGATCGCCGCAGCGGACAGTGCCCAGCCGGGCGCCGCTGGCGACAGCGCTGCGAAGGCGCTTTCCCCGGCTGAATCCGATCCAGTGCAATCCGCTCGCGTCTTGTCGCCTGCCGTGAATGAGGAAGACATGCAGGCCGAGGCGTCCTCCGCCGGAGGGGAGCCCGCGGCTTCGGCATCTGCTGTTGAGCAGCCTTCGATCGTCTTCGATCAACAACCGCAACCCGTGGATGCGCAGATCCCGCAACCTGCCCCGCCTCCACCAGCGGCTGCTGCGTCCGCATCACCTGAATTCGTACCCCCGCCGCCTGCACCGTCTGCACCGTCTGCACCTGCAACGGTGACGCAGCAACGCGAAAACGCCGTACGGACGACGTCCTCGCAGCAGCGCCCGCTGTCGGGCGCTGCCGCGCCTGCACGTGGCGCTGAAGCGAAAGACGCATCGACTCTCGACACGATCACCGCTGCAGACGGGAGTGAAGAAGGTTTCGACGAACGCCCACCGAGCACCGCCGACTCGCCCGAAGTACAGCAGGCGTGGCTGCAGCGCATTCGCGAATTGATCGCCGATGGCGAGTCCGACGCCGCGCGCGACAGCCTGCAGGAATTCAAGCGTCGCCATCCCGGCGTCGTGTTGCCGGATGACCTGCGCCGCTTCGATCGGCCGCTTTGACCGATCGCCCGGATCGCACGTTTTCGAGCGGGACTCTTGATCGGGATGTTTCGATGCGCGAGTCGGCCGAATGAGTTTGCACACACTCGCCGCGCCTGCATCGCACGGCATCGAGGTCAGACACAGCCGTTTCATCGCGCACGCCGCATCGGTGCCGTCGCCGGACAATGCACTCGCTTATCTTTCGCACATCGGCGATGCGGATGCGACGCACAACTGCTGGGCGTACCGGATCGGACAGGATTACCGTTCCAGCGATGACGGCGAGCCGTCGGGTACTGCAGGCCGGCCGATCCTCGCCGCCATCGACGGGCAAGGCTTCGATCAGGTGATGGTGGTGGTGACCCGCTGGTATGGCGGGATCAATCTCGGTGCTGGTGGCCTGGTACGCGCGTACGGCGGCTGCGCCGCGGAATGTTTGCGACTGGCGCCGCGACGATTGTTGATCGCGATGCAGGAATTGCTGCTGAGATATGCCTTCGGCGACAGCGGCGATGTGCATGCGGCGTTGAGCGCATTTTCGGCCGGGAAACTCGAAGAAACCTTCGATACCGAAGGCGCCAGCTTGCGCATCCAGCTGCCGGCCGGGCGTGTCCATGCCTTGAAAGTGCGCCTGCGCGATGCCACTCGTGATCGAGTGCGGTTCGACGACAGCGCCGTTTGACGAAGACAACACGTCGAACTTTCGCCAATCGCTGCTCCCGGTTTTGTTTCCCTCTCCGGTCTAAGGAGGAAACAGCGACTTTTGTACATTCGGCGATAACATCGACAACCTATCGTGCTGTCTCAATCGCGCAGCCGACACACCACCCAGGATCCACGATGTCCGCAGTTCCGGAAGCGACCAAACCCAAACCCCGCATCGGCACCCTCCGCGCCCTCTGGCCCTTCGTCATGCGCCAGCGCGGCCTGTTCATTGCGTGGTTGTTGGCGCTGGCCGTGGCCTCGGTCGCGACGCTGAGCCTGCCTTTCGCATTCGGCAAGATGATTGACCACGGGTTCTCCAGCGGCGCCAATGTCGATCGCGCGTTTTTGTTCCTGTTCATTGTCGCGCTGGTGTTGGCGCTGGCATCGGCGACGCGTTTCTATTTCGTGTCGCTGCTGGGCGAGCGCGTGGTCGCCGATTTGCGGCGCCAACTGTACGGACAGCTGATCGGCCTCGATGCAGGGTTCCACGACCGCAACCGCAGCGGCGAATTGATTTCGCGACTCACCGCCGACGCCGAACTGTTGCGCAGCGTGGTCGGCTCCAGCATGTCGGTGGCGTTGCGCAGCAGCGTGACCGTGATCGGTTCGCTGGTGATGCTGTTTGTTACCGAACCGCGCCTTGCCGCGTATGCATTGGTCGGCATTCCACTGGCGGTATTGCCGATCGTCATCGGCGGGCGCCGTATCCAGAAAGTGTCGCGCGACAGCCAGGATCGCGTCGCCGATGCCAATGCGCTCGCCACCGAAACCCTGGGTGCGGTACGCACGGTGCAGGCGCATGCGCGCGAACCTTACGAGCGCGGGCGGTTTGGCAATGCGGTTGCGCTCGCGGTGGACACCGCGCGCAAACGAATCCGGTCGCAGGCATGGGTCACGGCGGTGGCGATCACGTTGATCTTCGGCGCAATCACTCTGGTGTTGTGGTCTGGCGCGCACGACGTGATTTCCGGCCGCATGACCGCGGGCACGCTGGGCCAATTCGTGTTGTACGCGTTGATCGGCGGCGGCTCGGTCGGCGCCTTGGCCGAAGTGTGGAACGAGTTGCAGCGCGCCGCCGGCGGCATGGGCCGCATCAACGACCTGTTGCAGGAAACGTCGGGGATCGTTGCGCCGGCCATGGTGCAGACACTGCTGCACCCAGTGCGTGGTGAACTGCGCTTCGACGACGTAACGTTTCACTATCCGATGCGTCCGGATCTGCCAGCGCTGCAGGATTTCTCGATGCTGGTCCAGCCAGGCGAAACCGTTGCGCTGGTCGGGCCTTCCGGTGCGGGCAAGAGCACCGTGTTTTCGTTGTTGCTGCGTTTCCACGACCCGCAATCGGGCCGGTTGCTGGTGGATGGCACCGACATTCGCACGCTCGATCCATCCGCGCTGCGCGAACACATCGCACTGGTGCCGCAATCGCCGACCATCTTCGCCACCAGCGCGCGCGACAACATCCGCTACGGCCGCCTGGAAGCGACCGATGCGGAACTGGAAGCCGCCGCAATGTCGGCGGAAGCGCACGAGTTCCTGTCGGTATTGCCCAAAGGCTACGACGAGGAGTTGGGTGAACGTGGCGCGCGCCTGTCGGGCGGCCAGCAGCAACGCGTGGCGATCGCACGCGCGCTGCTGAAGGACGCGCCGATCCTGTTGCTGGACGAAGCGACTTCAGCACTCGATGCGCAGAGCGAACGCGCCGTGCAGCACGCCCTGGAAAACCTGATGGAAGGCCGCACCACGCTGGTCATCGCGCACCGCCTCGCCACCGTGCTGAAAGCGGACCGCATCGTGGTCATGGATCACGGCCGCATCGTTGCCGAAGGCACGCATGATGCGTTGATGGCCGAAGGCGGGCTGTATTCGGAGCTGGCGAAGTTGCAGTTTTTGGATTGATCAAGACTTAAAAGCCACACTTTCACACCCCAGCGGGCTTGCGTCGGGGCGTCCGGCGCTACGCGCCGCCTTCTCCCGTAAAGAGGTCGAAGCGTTTTCTGGTGAGCCGATCGCTGATTACGCGGCTGCGACTCCTGCTACCTGCAAAGCAACCCGCGTCGCTTGCAATCACCCCGCCAGCATTTCCCGGAGCAAGGCCGGCAGCCCCTCGGAGGCCGCCGCGACATTGCCGAGTACCTCGTCCATGGTGATCTCTTCGTCATCGCGTGCGGAACAACCCGCCGCCCAGTTGGCGACGATCGCGAGACTGGCGTACTCCAGGCCCATTTCGCGGGCGAGGCCGGCTTCCGGCATGCCGGTCATGCCGACCAGGTCGCAGCCATCGCGGCGCATGCGCGCGATCTCGGCCTTGGTTTCCAGGCGCGGCCCCTGCGTGACGCCATAGCAGCCGTGGCCGACCATCAGCACATTGGCGCGGATTGCCGCAGCAATGACGTCCTTGCGTAGAGACGGCGTGTACGGATCGCCGAAATCGACATGCAGCACGTCGCTGCCGGATTCTTCCGACAATGTCGACACCCGGCCCCATGTGTAATCGATGAGTTGATCGGGACACGCCAGCACGCGAGGACCGAAGTGATCGGTGATGCCGCCGACGGTATTCAATGCCAGCACGCGGGTCGCACCCAGCGCGCGCAACGCCAGCAGGTTGGCGCGGTAGTTGATCTTGTGCGGCGGCAGCGAATGGCCTTCGCCATGCCGCGCGAGGAAGGCGACGCGTTTTCCCGCAAGCGTGCCGACACGGATCGGCCCGGACGGCGCGCCATACGCCGTGACCGGCTGGTGCGCATGCACGTTGATCAACGACGCGAGCGCGTAGACGCCGGTACCGCCGATGACGGCCAGTGCTATGTCGTTCGCGTGCGTGGCCATGTTCAACCCTTCAGCGCGTAGATGCCGGGCAGGTTGCGACCCTGCTCGTGGTAATCCATGCCATAGCCGAACACGTAACGATCCGGTACTTCCACGCCCACGTAATCCGCTTCGATGTCCTCGACGCACCGGTCGTGCACCTTCACCGCTAGCACCGCGATGCGGATATCGGCCGCACCCTGGTCCTCGCACCAGCGGCGGACCGCGAGCAAGGTGTGGCCCTCATCGAGGATGTCGTCGGCCAGCAGCACACGACGGCCGCGCATCGGCGTTGCCGGGCGATGTAGCCACGCCAGACCGGATCCGGACGTGCTGCCGCGATAGCGGGTGGCGTGCAGGTAATCGAATTCCAGATCGAGCCCGCGCTCGCCCAGCGCGAACGCCAGCTGCGATGCGAACGGCATGCCGCCGTGCATCACCGTGACGTACAGCGGCACTTCGCCTTCCGCGTAATCGGCACGGATTTCTTCGGCCATCCGCTCGATCTGCGCCTGCAATGCATCGCGGTCATGGAGCAGTTCGGCGGTGCGCAGTGCGCTGCCAAGATCAGGGGGTGTCATGCGATGTCTCCGGTATTGCCCGCCAACCGCGATTGCGCATCGGAATAACGCGCGTCGGCCAGCAATCCCTCCCACGCAAGCGCACCGCGACCGATCAAGCCGGCCAGCGCCATGGTGTTGAACGTGCGGCCTTCGACGGCAGCCAGCGATTCTTCGACAAGATCAGGATGGCAGACCAGCACCACATCGCAACCGGCATCCAGGTGCGCATCGATGCGCGCCTTGACGCCCCCCACCGAGAACGCCGCCGCCATGCCGATGTCGTCGGAAAAGACGGCGCCACGGAATCCCATTTCCTGGCGCAGGATGTCGTCGATCCAGAACTTCGAATAGCCCGCCGGTTCCGGCGCGACTTGCGGATACAGCACATGCGCCATCATCACCGCATCGGCGCCGGCATCGATGCCGGCAGCGAACGGGATGAGGTCCTCGTTGCGGATGACATCGAGCGAACGCGTATCGACGGCATCATCGAAATGCGTGTCCTCCAGCACCGAGCCGTGACCAGGGAAATGTTTCAGCGTGGCGGCCATGTCCGCAGCATGCATGCCCTGCACGTAGGCACGGGCGAATGCAGCGACGACCTGCGGATCCGCCGAAAACGCACGATTGCCGATGGCGCGATTGCCGCGACCCAGATCGACGACCGGCGCGAAACTCAGGTCGACACCGGAGGCGCGTACTTCGCTGGCCATCAGCCAAGCATGTTCCTGCGCCAGTGCAAGTGCGGCATCCGGATCGCTGGCGTACTGCAAGCCGAACCCTTCCAGCGATGGCAGCACGCTGTAACCGTCGCGGAACCGCTGCACGCGGCCGCCTTCCTGATCAACACAGACCAGTTGCGGACGCGGCGCTGCCTCGCGAATCGCAGCCGACAATTCGGCCACCTGCGTCTTCGATGCGAAGTTGCGGCTGAACAGGATCACGCCGGCGCAGGCACCGTGCTGCAGCCAGTCGCGCTCCTGTGCATTCAATTCGGTTCCAGCGACACCAATCACCAGCATTTCGACATCTCCATCATCTTCGTTTCATGCACTACACGTCGTCGGCATTACGTTCCGCAGCGCTCCAATCCACGAAGGGACGCGTTGCCAAGGCCAGATTGTAGTAGCGCTGGGCGTCGGTGACCTGCTTGCCGGCCCAATCGGGTAATGCAAAGGACTCATCGGCCGACGCCAGCTCGATTTCTGCGACGACCAGGCCTGCGTTGTCGCCGAGGAATTCGTCGACTTCCCACAAATGACCGTCGTGCCGGACGTAGTGGCGGCGCTTGTCGATGAGACCGCCGACGCACAGCGCCAGCAAGGCCCGCGCATCGGCGACCGGGATCGGGTAGTCGAATTCCTGGCGGGTGTGGCCAGGCTCGCGTGATTTCAGATTGAGGAAGGCGTCATCGCCCGCGATCCGCACGCGCACCGAGGCGCGCTGTGCGCCGGAATCGACCATCGCCAGATCGTTGATGTAGCCCTGCGCCATCGGCACGACCTTGTGCGCGACATCGCGCCAGCCGTCGTTGATGACGAGAAACTTGCGTTCGATTTCGATGGGCAATGCAATCTCCACTCTGTCGTGCATGGCCAGACGGATATGTCACGGCTCAAACAGCGCAATGCTCTCCACATGCGCCGTGTGCGGAAACATGTCCATCACCCCCGCTGCGCGCAACTTCCAGCCGCGCTCGTTGACCAGATAGCCCCCATCGCGCGCCAGCGAACCAGGATGGCAGCTGACATAGACGATTCGCTTCAAACCTTTCAGTGGCAATTGCTTGAGTACCTCATCAGCCCCGGAGCGCGGCGGATCGAGCAGCACCTTGTCGAATCCTTCGCGCATCCACGGTTGTCCGCGCAAATCCTGCGCAAGATCGGCGGCATGGAATTGCGCGTTGGGCAAATTGTTACGCGCCGCATTTTCGCGCGCACGCAATACCAGCCCTGCATCCCCTTCCACGCCGACGACTTCGCGCGCGAAACGCGCCAGCGGCAAGGTGAAATTGCCGAGCCCGCAGAACAGGTCCAGCACACGCTCGTCCGGCTGCACGTCCAGCAGTTCCAGCGTGCGTGCAATCATCTTCTCGTTGAGCCCGGCATTGACCTGGATGAAATCCAGCGGGCGGAATTGCAACTCGATGTCCCAGGGCGGCAGCCGGAATGCCAGCTTCGGCGCTTCCGGCCACAAGGCGTGGACGCTGTCGATACCTTTTGGTTGCAGGAAAATCGCGACCTCCTGTGCCTTGGCGAAGGCCAGCAACGCGTCACGATCGCGTTCCGACAACGGCGCCAGATGCCGGAATACCAAGGCGATCCCGCTGTAGTCAGGTGCGCTGTCGCCAGCAATGAATTCGATCTGCGGAATCTCGCGGCGCGCATCCATGCCATCGACCAGCGCCGACAACGCCGTGATCTTTTCCCCAATCTGCGGAATCACGGTGTAGCAGATCGAGATATCGGCAACGAAGCGTGGATCGATTTCGCGAAAACCCACCAGCGTCTTGTCTTTTTTCTCGACGCGGCGCACCGAAAAGCGGCCCTTGCGCCGGTAGCCCCATGCAGCATCGACCAGCGGCGGCAGCACGGTTTCCGGCGTGACGTGGCCGATCCGTTGCAGGTTGTCCATCAGCACGCGCTGCTTGGCGACGATCTGTTTGTCCCCGGCCAGATGCTGCATCGCGCAGCCACCACAAGTGCCGAAATGCGGACAGCGCGGTTCGACGCGATCGTCGCTGGCTTGCAGGATTTCAACCGCGACCGCTTCGTCGTAGCTTCGCGAACGTTTGACCTGTTTCGCCATCACCCGCTCGCCCGGCAATGCGCCGGCGATGAACACGGTCTTGCCGTCGCTGCGCCGGGCAACGCCGCGGCCATCGTGGATCAAATCGATGATGTTGGCTTCAAACGGGGTTTGGTCGATGCGGGCCACGAATTTCCGAGCGCTGGTTTCGGGCCGATATTGTCGCAGACGCTTTTGATTTCCCATTCTCCCCTCGGCGACCGAAGGGAGTGCAAGGCTGAGAAGGTGCCCCCGAACGGGGCGGATCAGGGCGCGGACTTTCAGATCGCGATGAACATTCCGTGACCAGTCACTCTTCCGCCCTCACACCCCAAGGGTGCTTCCTTCGGTGCGACTGTCGCTGTCGCGACATCTTCCCAGCTCTGCATTCCCTTCGGTGGCCGAGGGGAGAAGAAAGCAGATGTCGTCGAAAACTGTCGCCGTCGACAGAACAAACCCCTACTTCTGCTTCCACCCACCACCCGACTGATACCACCACCCGCTACGTGCGCTCTCCACCCACTGCTTGGCGAAGACATCGCGGATCTGCGCTTCCCATTCGGCATGGTCATTGGCCACCGCCACTTCGCGGTACACCGCCTTGGCATCGCGATTCTGCTCCGCCACCGCCTGATTGACGCCGACGCGGTCGCCGAGGGAAATCTTTGACGCCTCACGCACCGCGACCAGGCCATCACCCGTGAATCCAAGCGCGCCCGAATCGAAATGCGCACGCAGCGTGCTGTCGAAACGCGACTCCATCCGTGCTTGGATCGCCTGGATCGCCGGCGTCTTCAGCGTAATGTCGGGGGCCTGCGCGTACGCGGGTGTGATGCCGATCAGCATCAGCGGATCAAAATCGAAACGCGCCATGCCGCCGCCATCCGGCTTGGGCTGGGCTGGCTGTATCTCATCGCCGATGACTTTCTCGACGAATTCCTTGGCCGCTTCCTTGGCCTCGGCGGCCGGAAAGTAGACGTTGATCGTCACGCACGCGGTCAACGCGATCATGGCTGCAATCGGCATTCCCATCCAACGACGCATGTTGCTCTCCTAAGTTTTTGCTAATTGATGACGGGCTTGATATCGCCCTTGCTGACCGCCGCAAGTCGCTCGACCAACGTCGGCCAATCGACTTGGCGGTTGTAACCCACCACGCTCAGGCGCGGCAGGCCCGATCCTTGGACGATAGTAAACCCCGGCGCTTCTGAACGTGGGCTAGCGACCGACGACAAGCCGCTCATCGCGCAGACCTCGTTGGCAAGGCGACAGGAAATGCCGATCCGTGCGTAGCCGAAATCGTCGAACAGGCCGATCGCCCGGCCCTGCAGGCTGCTGACGAAGGACGTATCGCCCACGCTGGAAATATTCTGCACAGCGCGCTGGCTGATGCGCTGCTTCACTCCCTGTTTTCGATCGGTGCGCAGCTCGGCGTCGAACGCGACTGCTTGCCAGTCGACCATGCGCAGGTCGTGGATGCTGCCATCGAGTTTGCCGGTGATCGTACCGAAGCCCAGCACTTCGGTCAGCCCAAGCAGATCGAGGTCGTCGATGTCGATATCGGCCGACAGCGTCGGCGCAGTGCCGAACGGTCGTTCCATCGACAGAGACGTCATCTCCACGCGTCCGCCGAACAGCCCCAGCGTGAGGCCGCCATCGAAATCGAGCTGGTCATTCGCGTAACGCGCATTCGGGATGCGACCACTCAATTCGCCGCGAAATGCTGGTAGCCCCAGCGCTTCGGAGACCTTGCCGAAATCGATGCGATCCAGCGTGAGCCCGAAGTTAATCTGCATGCCGGCCTCGCCGGCCGGCGGACGCAGCATGAAGTTGTCGAAGCGCAGGTTGCCGCCGAACACGGGAATGGCCACGGCATCACGGAAACGCAGCGACCCGTCGCTGCTCGCGAAGGGCAAGGTTGCCGCGTCGAACTTGAGCCCGTACAACTCACCACCTGTCCAGGTCAGCGAACTGGAAACTGGCGCGCCAGACGAGTAGCGGATGTCGCCATCGAGATTGTCGAAGGCGAAACGAAGCTTCGGGTCGCGTATGTCGACGTCATGCAGTTCTGTATCGGCAACCAGCAACGTCCCGTCTTGCACGCGAACGTGCGCGTCAAGTGCGCCAGTCAGTTCGACGTCGCTCAGACCGAACAATCCCAGCCAGCCGGACAGATAGCGTTCGCGCAACGGAGCGATGTTGCTGCTGTGCAGTTGCAGGTCGAGATCGCGCAGCGCCGAATCCGCGGAGAATCCCGCGCTGCCTTCGCCCGTCAGCGTTTCACCATCGCGCCATCGGATCGACTGCAGCTGCCATCCGGAGCCGCGGCGGGTGTCGCCTTCGATGCGCAAATCGATCCGTTGCTGGCCTAGCGCGAGAAACGTGTTGCCGTACAGGATTTCACCACCGAGTTTGCCGTCCAGCACGACGCTGCTGTTGCCTTCGCGCGTGCGGTAATCGATGGCGAAACCACCTGCGAGGTGTTCCGCGGCGATGCGGCCATCGGGTGTTTCCAGCGCGACAACGGCGATGTCCAGGCGGCCTTCGACACGCACGGGTGTGTTGGGCCGCGTCGTGACATCCAACTGCCCGCCCAGGGTGCCAGATGTCAACTGTCCATCTTTCCACGCGCGCGACAGCAATGCCTGCGCCCAAGCCACCGGTACGCGCGTCAGGTCCAGCGTGGTCAGATCGGGAGTCGCTGCTTGCCGGTGCAATTCGAACCGCGCCCGTCCCTGCGACAGCACTGCGTCGGTGCTGGCGACGCCAAGATCAAGCGCGAGCTGCAAGGGCCTGCCATTGCCCGCGCGAATCGCGCCCATGCATTGCCAACCGCCGCGACCATCGCGTCGCAGCGGACAACGCCACGTGAGATTGGCGTAGCGATAGCCGAGATCGGAAAAATCCGCACGCCGCGCGGTCAACGTCAACTCGCCTTGCTGCGCGTTTGCCGGCCAGTCGAGTTGCACTCCGACGCCTTCGAGCGTCGCAACTGCAGTCGTGACCCTGGCGATCCTTGCGGTCATCGTGCGCGCATCGACCTGCGCGCTGCCGAGCAGCGTCGTCATCAGCAACGACAGCGGAAGCAGCAGGCGTAAGATCGGGCGCGACATGGAGCACAGCATACCGATGGAACGCGATCGCTTGATGAAATCCGGCGTAATGAAACCCTGCTTGCTGTTGGTCGAAGACGACCCTGTGAGCCGCAGTTTCCTGTGCGCCGCTGCCGAAGCCCTGCCCGCGGAAGTCGATGCCGTCGATTCGAGCGCCGCCGCAATGGCCCGTGCTGCAGATCGGAAACACGACTTGTGGCTGTTCGATGCCAACCTGCCCGATGGCAACGGAATCGAGTTACTGCATCGGCTGCGCGTCAGCGATCCGGAAACACCCGCGCTCGCGCATACCGCGTCGCGCGACCGCACCGAACTCGGTGCGCTGATCGCCGCCGGCTTCAGCGAGGTCTTGATCAAGCCATTGACCGCAATAGAGTGGCAGTCGGCAATTCGTCGTGCACTGGGGGATATGCCGGAGACGCCGAAGCCCGAATCGCGCCGTTGCGGCAAGCTGCCGGTGTGGAATGACGACGCGGCGTTGGCGGCGCTGAAAGGCAATGGCGAGCATGTGGCCACGTTGCGCAATCTCTTCCTCGCCGAATTGCCGGCGCAGCGCGATGCCGTGCTTGCCGCGTTGCAGCGGCAGGATCATGCGGCGGCGCACGATGTGCTGCATCGATTGAAGGCCAGTTGCGGCTTTGTGGGTGCATCGCGGTTACTTGCGGCCGTGGAGACACTTGATACCGCGCCCTGCGATCCGGTCCACGCATCGACCTTCAGCAATGTGGTGGAAGACACGCTCGCGCCGAAATGAGTGCTGGCTTGCACGTTTGTAGGAGTGCACCTGGGCGCGATGGGGCGTTACTGGTAAAGCCTCATCGCGCCCAGGTGCGCTCCTACGACCGAAGGGAGTCCCCGCGGGACAAATCTTTGCTGGCGTTACGGCACCGCGCGCGCGATACGCGCCAGCTCCCCCAGCATCTCCCACGATTTCAAACCACGGCCGCCGAGGTGATGACTCAGCACTTCGCGCATCGCGCGGCGCAGGCTGGCCAGGTCCTCGGCATCGGGCACTGTGTCCATCCCCAGGGCCAACAACGCACGCCCAGTCGCCGCGGCACTGCGGTCGACGTGCCCTCGATCGCTCAGCACCCGGCGCGGGCCGTGTTCGGCATCCAGGCGATACCGTGCCGCGGCATCGATCTCGTTGCCGTCACCGTCGTGTTGCCAATCGAAGCCCATGCCCAGGGAATCCAGCAGTTCACGCTCGAAACGGCGCAGCGTCCATGCCAATGGCTGCGCCCCACTCAACCCTTCGCGCGCCTCGGCATAGGCCTCGAACAATTGCGAATGCGGATCCTCACGCGGTGCCAGCCGCAAGGTCAGCTCGTTGAGATAGAACGCCGCCAACGTCGCCTCCCCGCCAAGTCGAGGCGCGATATCGGTCGCCTCGGCGCCGATCAGACGCGCCAACTCACCGCGCTGGATCGCATCGAAACGGATCGATTGCAGCGGCTGCAGCGCGGCGCGCAATGGCTGTCGTTTCGGCCCTTGCACGCCACGCGCGATGAGTCCGATGCGCCCGTGATTCGCGCTGAGCACTTCGACCAACAGACTGGTTTCACGCCACGGGCGGGTGTGCAGGACGAAGGCGGGTTCGGAGAGGTAGCGCATTCGGGGGAGAAGGGAGAAGGGAGAAGGGAGAAGGGAGAAGGGAGAAGGGAGAGGCTAATCGCTTTTGATCGTCATTCCCGCGAAGGCGGGAACCCATGTACGC
>JAJAYW010000208.1 GCA_026786005.1 Lysobacter sp.
ATGCAAGCCCGTGCTTTTTCTAGGAGCGCACTTGGGCGCGACGGGCTTTACCGGTAGAGCCCATCGCGCCCAGGTGCGCTCCTACAAAAAATTCCTTGCAGCTGCACGATCGTCGATATCTGGGATACCGTTCGCCGCAATGACGCTCGACACCCAACAACGCCGCCAACTCATCTGGTTCTTCGGCATCGCGTTCATCGTGCTCGCCGCCGGCATCGGCCTGCGCGACCCGTGGCCGGCCGACGAGCCGCGCTTCGTGCTGGTGGCCAGGCAGATGTGGGAATCGGGCGAGTGGCTGTTCCCGCATCGCGGCCGCGAGTTGTATCCGGACAAACCACCGTTGTATTTCTGGCTGCTGGGCGCTGCGTATGCGCTGGTACGCAACTGGACGTGGGCATTCCTGCTGCCGTCGTTGCTCGCGGCGCTGGGCACGCTGGCATTGAGCTACGACCTCGGTCGCCGGTTGTGGTCGCACCGCGCCGGCTTGTGGGCGGCGACGGCGGTGCTGGTCACGGCGCAATTCCTGTATCAGGCCAAGCGCGCGCAGATCGATCCAACGGTGACGTTTTTCATCACGTTCGGCGTGTACGGCATCTTGCGGCACACGCTGCTCGGCCCGAACTGGCGTTGGTACTGGCTGGGTTGTTTTGCCGCCGGGCTCGGCGTCATCAGCAAGGGCGTCGGCTTCCTCGCGTTGCTCGCGTTGCTGCCGTATGCGTGGATGCGCTGGCGGCAATGGCCCGGAGTAACGTCGCCAGGACCGGGACACAGCGGACGCTGGCTACTGGGCGCCGCGGCGTTCCTCGGTGCGATCGCGTTGTGGTTCGTGCCGATGCTGGTCACCGCGCTCACCAGTGGCGATCCCGAGCACCGTGCGTATCTGGATGAATTGCTGTTCCGGCAAACCGCCACGCGCTACACCAGCGCGTGGCATCACCAGGCGCCGCCATGGTATTTCCTCGGCGTGATCACGGGATTCTGGTTGCCATTTTCCTTGGCATTGCCTTGGTTGCTGCCGCATTGGATGCGTGCGTGGCGCGCACGCGATGCACGCGTGTGGCTGCCGCTGGCGTGGGCATTGCTGGTCTTGCTGTTCTTCAGTGCCAGCCCCGGCAAACGCGACATGTACATCCTGCCGATGTTGCCGATGGTGGCGCTGGCTGCCGCGCCGTATCTCGATGAAATCGCCGGCTTGAAGCGTTTTCGTGCAGCGTTGCTGGCATTGGTGGTGGTGCTCGGCATCACGTTCGCGATTGCGGGCGCGATGGCCTTGTCGTCAGACCCGCGTTTCGAATTGAAGATCGAAGCCGAGCGCGGATTGGCGGCATCGGCCGACCACTTGTGGTGGCTGCTGTGTGCAGTCGGTGCGGCGATGCTGGCAAGCGTGCTGTTGCTGCACCGGTATCTGTTGCGAGCCGTCGGCACGGCACTGGTGGTGCTGGTGGTGGGCTTGTTCACCGGCACCGCGCTGCTGCTCGACGATGAGAATTCGGCGCGCGGCGTGATGCAGCGCGCGCGCGCGATGGCCGGGCCTGTCGCCGAGATCGGTCTGGTCGGTTGGCGCGAACAGAATCTGCTGCAGGCAGTTGGACCGACTACCGAATTCGGTTTCAAGCGCGCACCCGCCGAGCAATTCGCCGATGCCGCGGCATGGCTGCATGCCGCGCCGCAGTCGCGTCGTCTGTTTGTGCTGGACGAGGCAATTGCGCTCTGCGCGCGACGCGAGGATCGGCAACTCGTGGGCACGGCGAATCGTCGGCAGTGGTATTTGCTGGATGCGACCACGGTTCCGCCGGAGTGCGGCAGCGATCGATAGCTTCGTAGGGTGGAATGACCAGCTTCGCTGTTGCAAAGCGCTTCGCGCAGCGGCTTCCACCGCTTTTAATTCCGGTCGTCGCGGATGCATGCCGGATCCGGAAGGTCGTTGCGTCACCGCATTCGGCGGAAGCCACGGCGTCGATTCCGCCCTACGGATGCAAGACAGCGGAGCCGCTACTTGCTCGCGCGACGCAGCAGTTCGTACTTGAGCTTGGCGTAGCGCGCGTGCAACCAGTGGAAGCGCAAGCCCTGCGCGCCATCGATGAAGCCGCCGCGGACGATGACATTTTTCAGCAGGTACGCAGCCGCGGCGAGTATGCCGCGTCCCGGCCATGCCGTCCGCCCACGACGCTGCTGCTCGGCCGCCCACAAGCGCGCATATCCTTGCAGCTTGTCCCAATATTCCGCGGCACTGCGGGCGGTGTCGTGTTCCAGCACGATGTCGGACACGCGCACGCGGCTGTTGGCGATGTCCAGGTATTCGTGCACGGGTTGCAGCACGTGTCGATGGTGTGCGCGGAACAGACGCTGGATCGGCTCGCGCGCAAAACTGCCGGCGCGAAGTCGATGGCCGAGGAAACGCGTGCAGCGCAGCAGCAACCAGACATCGGCCTGCTCGATTTCGCCCGCGAACAGAGCACGCATCGCCTGTTGCGCAGGCGGTTCCAGCCATTCGTCGGCATCCAGCAGCAGCACCCACGACTGCGTCGCCAGTGCGATCGCGGCATTCTTCTGCGTGGCGAATCCGCCCCACGCCTGATGTTCCACGCGCGCGCCAAGTTCGCGCGCGATGGCCACGGTGTCGTCACTCGATCCCGAGTCCAGCACGATGACCTCGGCGCACACCGCCAGCATCGATGTGATGCAGCGACCGATGCGGTCGCCTTCGTTCTTGGTGATGACGACGCCAGACACGGGCAAGGCTTCGGACATGCATATCCAACGTGGGATGAGTCGCGAGTATAAGCAACGCATCCGCGGCTTTCGCCCTGCGAACTGCGCGGTAGACTTCGACGCATGAGCGATTCGTCATCCGCATCCAGTCCCGGCGTCGAGGCACCCGTGCGCGTGCTGCATTTCGTCACCGGCGGATTCTCCGGCGGCGCAACCCAGGTGGCGATCGCGCTGGTCAATGCCGCGCGCGACAGCGGCCGGATCGAACCGTTGCTGGTGCTGCGTCGCAAATGGCGGACCGATCCTGCGCGGATCGCGGAACTCGAGCGTGCCGGCATGCCGGTAGCGACGGTGCCCGGCTGGTCGCATGCGGCGACGATCTGGAGCCTGGTGAAACTGTGCAGACGGTTCCGGCCCGATGTCCTCGTCGCGCACGGTTTCAGCGAACATCTGTGGGGGCGTTATGCCGGCCTGCTGGCCAAGGTGCCGCAGCTCGTGCACGTCGAGCACAACACGCGCGAACGCTACACGCCGTGGCGGCTCAGGCAGGCGCTATGGCTGGCGAAACGCACGGCGCGCATCGTTGGTTGTTCCGAAGGCGTGCGGTTGCGTTTGCTGGAAATGGGCATGCCGGCGGACAGGACCATCGCGATCCCCAACGGCATCCGCCTCGACCCGTACGCCGATGCCGACGCGTCGGTCCTATCCGAACGCATTCCCGGCATCGTGATGACCGCGCGCTTCGCCAAGCAGAAGGACCATGCGACTTTGGTGCGCGCCGTTGCGCTGCTGCGCGATCGAGGATTGCGGCCGCCCCTGTTGTTCGCTGGCGGCGGTAAAACAACGCATCGACGTCCGATCGAAGATCTCGTCGAACAACTTGGATTGCATGACCAAGTGCAATTTCTTGGACTGTGCCGCGATGTCCCGGCGTTGTTGATGCAACACCGCATCTTCGTGCTGAGCACGCACTACGAAGGCATGCCGCTGGCGCTGATCGAAGGCATGGCGGCGGGATGCGCAGTGGTCGGCAGCGCGGTGCCGGGCGTGCGTGAAGTGATCACCGACGACGTCGATGGCCGGCTGGTTGCGCCTGGCGATCCGGTTGCGCTCGCAGATGCGCTGGAGACCGTGTTGACACAGCCTACGCAAGCCGCGCGGCTCGGCACGGCGGCGCGCGCGACGGCACTGACGCTGCACAGTCGTGAGTTGATGAATCAACGTTACGAGGATTTGTTCCTGTCGCTGGCGCATCCCGAAGCGCAAGCGCCGTCGTAGGGCGGGTCTCGACCCGCGGCTTTCCCGATAGAGCGCGGTGGGGCGAGACCCACCCCACGGCCTCGACGCGTGTTTTCGTTCCCAAGCCCATGCATGCACGACGATCGTGTCCAGATCGGGATAACGCGGCGTACACTGCAACGTCGCGCGCGCATTGCGTGAATCCGCGACCAGCGTCGGCGGATCGCCCGCGCGCCGTTCGCCCTGCACGACCGGAATATCCCGCCCGGTCACGCGCCGCACCGCACCGATGACTTCGCGCACTGAAAATCCGTTTCCGTTGCCGAGGTTGTAGCGACCGCTCTCGCCGCCACCCAGCAGTTGTTCCAGCGCCAGCAAGTGCGCGCTGCATAGATCTTCGATGTGGATGTAATCGCGGACACAGGTGCCATCGGCGGTCGCGTAATCGTCGCCATGGACGGTGATGTGTGGGCGCCGTCCGGATGCGACCTGCAGCAGCAACGGGATCAGGTGTGTCTCCGGTTCGTGACACTCGCCGAGTTCGCCATCGGCATCGGCGCCGGCTGCATTGAAGTAACGCAGGCAGACCGATTTCAGCCCGTACGCCGTGTCGTAATCCTCCAGCATCTGCTCGACCATCCACTTGCTGCGGCCGTAGGGATTGATCGGTTGTCTGGGATGAGCCTCGTCGATCGGCACATACACCGGATCCCCGAAAATCGCGGCGGTCGACGAGAAGATGAAACGCGAGATGCCATGCGCGCGCATGCCGTCGAGCAGTACCTGGGTCGCGCCGACATTGTTGCGGTAGTACTTGCCCGGATCGGTCATCGACTCGCCGACCTGGATGAAGCTGGCGAAGTGCATCACCGCCGCCGGCTTGATCCCGCCAAGCAATGCGTCGACGAACCCGGCGTCGCCGATGTCACCGATGTGCAGTGTCGCGTCGCGGACCGCTTCGCGTCGGCCGCCGCTCAAGTCATCGGCCACGACGGGCGTGTAGCCGGCCCGTTGCAGCAGCTTGACCATGTGCGAGCCGATATAGCCGGCGCCGCCAACCACCAGCACCGTGTTATTCGCCGAGAGGGGATGTTGCATGCCGCTCACCAGTGCAACTTGCGCGTGGCGATGATCGCGCCGAGCCGCCGGTAAAGCTCGCGGGCCTCGGCCTCGGGCAGGTAATGGATCCGCAGCGGTGGCGCCATCGGCGATGCGCCCGCGGTATCCAGATGCAACGTGGCCATGCCGAAACGCCGGTCGACCGGCGATCGTGTCAATTGCAGCGCCTGCAGCCGATCGAGTTCGGCAAACCGCCAATACCGCGACCACCAGCCACCGCGCACCGCGATCAGGCCATCGTCGATGCTGTAGCCGGCACGGTGCGCATGCTGGACGGATTGGTACCAGGACCACGGCAGCCACAGCAGGCCCAGCATCCCCCATGCGCCAAAGCGCCATGACAACGCCGTCGTCAAGGCGAGGGCGAACAGGACGCCCGGGATGAACAGACGCCACGATGCGTTGCGATGCAACGGCTGCCAGCCTGGCCTTGGCCACGCGACGGCAGGCAACAAATGCTGGATCAATGCATCGCAGGCAGATGGGGTGGCGATGGGCGCAAGTTCCTTCAACGCGCGTTTTTCATTGCCGGTTTCGGCGACGGCCGTATCGATCTTCAACGTGCGACGCTTGAACAGGCGATGGAGGAGGCCTTCTTCCAGCGTCCATGCCTGGATGCGCCGCCGTGTTGCGCTGGTGCGCAAGCGCGTCAACAGGCCGCGCTCCACTGTCAGGCGGCGGCCGTGTTCGCTCAAGCGGAAGCCGTGGTATTGCAGCAACGCCATTGCGATCGACAGCACCCGCAGCAGCAACACGAACAACAGCACCAAGCTCAATGCCGCCAGCACGTACTGCGCAGGCTCAAAGGCCTGGCGTCCGGCCCAGCCGAACATCGCCTCGCCCATGCCTTCAAACAAGTTCGGCAGCAGGCGCGGACTCATCTGCGACAGTGCGCCGACGCCTGCGCCGACCACGATCAGGCCGCGATTGGAAATCAGGCCGTGGCGGATGACTTCCGATGTCGGCATCGCCAGCAATACGTCGTCGGCGATCATCGGCGCGTCGCCGGCCGGTACGACGCCGCGGTGGCGGATGAGTTGTTCCAGCGCCAGCGCGTCGTCCAGCCGCAACACCCGCATCTGCGCCTCGGGCTTGTCGCCGCCGGCCGATTCCAGCCGCACTTCGGCCACGCCGAAGATCCGATGCAGCAGCGACTGGTGCAGCACGACGTTGTGGATGCGCGCGAACGGCACGTGCCGCAGGCTGCGGTGCAGCCAGCCGCTGCGGATGGTCAGGCTGTCACCGTCGACGCGGTAGCGATAGGTGAAATATTGCAGCAGCGACGTGATCGCCAGCACGCCGATGCCGATCAGCGGCCACAGTTCGTTGCGGTCGCCGCCGCGGCCAAAGAACAGCAGCGCGGCCAGCGGGATCAGGAATTGCTTGAGTTGCTGCAGCAACACGAACAGCCACGACCACGGATGCAGACGCTTGTCCGTTACCGTGGCGATGGCCGCCTCAGGCGTCGACATCGGCTTCGATCCGGTGCGCAAGGTGATCGCGCAAGCGTTCGGCATCGCCCGCGTCCAGGCCGCCGACCGTCACCGTGTTGAGCTTGGTGCCGGCGGTGTGGATCACCAGCGTCGCCAGCCCGTACTTGCGTTCGAGCGGCCCGTGCTTGAGATCCAAGTGCTGTACGCGCGAGGCCGGCACGCGGCTTTCGCGCTGCCACATGCGCCCGCGTCGCAGCGCGAAGCCATCGCTGTCGAGTTTCCAGCTGGTGTATTTGTATTGCTTGACGCCCAGCCAGGCGCCGAAGCCGATGCCTGCGATCAAGCCAAGAGCGATCGTGGCTGCAAACAGCCAGCCATGGTCGAATATCGACGACAGGAAACTGGCGCCGACAAGCCCGCCGACAGCGCCGAGGATGGCGAAGCCGAGCGCATGCGTCAGCACGAACAACTTGCGCGCGCGGACCGGCAAGGCTTGCCAATCCGGCGATTGCATTGCAGTCATGGAATCGGGGGGCGCGTCGATGACTCGGTTCTCCAGTGGTGGGGCGTCAGTCTGCGGGCATGACATTCGCATTGCGAACGGCCAGCCGCCGGTAGCGACGAGGGTAGCAATCGGGCCAGTAGGGATTGCCCCGGCTGCCGTCGGGCGGCGGGATCGAGTAGCGCTTGTAGGTCCATTGGTATTGCGCCGGATCGCGGCTGACGATGCGCTGGATGGCGGCATTGAGCGCGGTCACGCCTGCGACCGGGTCAGTGGATGCAAGCTGTGCAGGCGCGGTCTCGAAGCGCAATGCAAATGCCGGCGATGCAAACTCCTGTCTGTCATCGATGCGCTCGCAGTACGCGAACAGCACCGTGGCCCCGGTGCGTTCGGCCAGACGGTTGAGCAGGGTCATGGTCAGGGCATGCACGCCGAAAAATGGCGCGAATTCGCCATCGCCAAGTTTCGGTTGCTGGTCGGGCAGGATGCCGACGACGCCGCCACCTTTCAGTACCTTCCACAGTTGCCGCACGGCCGGGCCGTCGGCGCGGATCTGCTGGACACGTTGCGCCTCATCCGCGCGCGCGATGCGCAGGAACGCCTCGCCGATCGCCGACTGCGGTGGGCTGTACAAAATCGCGATCGGCGTCCGCGCCGCCAGCCACTGGTTGAGCAATTCCCAGTTGCCGTAATGCGGCGCGGCGACGATCACGCCGCGGCCTGCGGCGATGGCGGTATCGAACAGTTCGAGGCCGTGCGTCTCGCGGATCAGCGCGAGGTTTTCGGCATGCGGCCGGGTCCATAACCGCAACGTCTCCAGCGCCTGCCGCGTGGTGGTAGACAGCACGCGTCGATGCAATTGGTCGCGTTGTTCAAATGGCAGGACGGGAAACGCCAACTCCAGATTGCGCCGCACGACCCGGCTCTCGCGCACATCGAATGCGCGCCATGACGCAGCGATGCCATCGGCGGCCCGGCGCAACCACGACCACGGCAACAGGCCCACACCGGCGGCGAGCAGATACAGCAGGCGGGCAAATGCATTGACCATCGTTGCAGTTTAACGATTGAGCCTCCGTCGCCGACCATGGGTCGTGGGTGCGAGGCGCTTTACAGCAGCAGCAGGCTGGACATTTATGCGGACGTTGCTCAGGCGAAATGACATACCGATTGAATTCGTTTGGGCTACTGGGTTGATCGAGCTGCTTGAACCGCGACGTTTGCTTCGACCGGTATGCTTTGCCGATGCTCGCCCTGATCCAGCGCGTCACCGAAGCCAGTGTCCGCGTCGATGGCGAAACCGTCGGCGCGATCGGTCCGGGCCTGCTCGCACTGGTCGCAGCCGAACCCGGCGACACCGATGCGCAGATCGCACGCATGGCCGAGCGTCTGTTGGGTTATCGGGTATTCGCGGACGCTTTGGGCAGGATGAATCGGTCGCTGGTCGACACCCAAGGCGGCTTGCTGTTGGTCAGCCAGTTCACCCTCGCGGCCGATACCCGTAGCGGCATGCGCCCCAGCTTCACCACGGCCGCGCCGCCCGACGAGGCTGAACGCAGCTTCGACCAACTGGTCCAGATCTGTCGGCAAAATCACGCCGCGGGGGTGGAAACCGGGCGATTCGGTGCCCATATGGTGGTCAGGCTTGTCAATGACGGGCCGGTGACCTTCCTATTGCGGCCGTGATCCAGCTTTACGCTCTGCGCTCGACAAAAGCCCGAATGTCGAGTTTCCCGCGCGCGGCGGCGCGTTCGCGACTGTCGCGGGCCAAATTCCGGATGGCGCGGTATAATTACGGGTTCACTTTTTCATACCGATGGCGAGCCACGTGGCCAACGAACGACAGACTCCGCAATCCGACATCAAGCTGCTGATCAGCAAAGGGCTGGAACAAGGCTTCCTGACCTATGCCGAGGTCAACGACCACCTGCCCGACGACATGGTCGATCCGGAGCAGATCGAAGACATCATCGGCATGATCAACGGCATGGGCATCGAGGTGCATGAAGTTGCGCCGGATGCTGAAACGCTGCTGCTTGCCGGCACCAGTGCCAGCGGCCGCGAAGTCGACGACACCGCCGCCGAAGAAGCCGCCGCCGCGCTGTCGGCGCTGGATACCGAAACCGGCCGCACCACCGATCCGGTGCGCATGTACATGCGCGAGATGGGCACTGTCGAGCTGCTGACGCGCGAAGGCGAAATCGCCATCGCCAAGCGCATCGAGGAAGGCCTCAACCAGATGCTGTATTCGCTGGCCAGCTTCCCGTGGACGATCAACCTGCTGCTGGCCGATTACGACCTGCACAAGGCCGGCAAGAAGCGGCTCGCGGAAATCGTGGCCGGGTTCAACGATATCGAGGAGCCGGTCGCGGAAATTCCGGTCGCGGTCGTTGCCGCCGAGGTCGACGCCGAAGTCGAAGACGTGGTGGATGCCGTGGAAGCCGAAGCTGAGGAAGTCGGTCCGGTGGGTCCCGATCCGCTGGAAGTCGCGCGTCGCATGGAAGCGATGTCAGACCTGTACGCCAAGTTCCACAGGGCCTACGCCAAGCATGGCTCGAGCCACAAGTCGGTCACCAAGCTGCGTCTGGAGATGGCCGACGTGTTCATGACCATCAAGCTGCCGCTGCCGCTGGTCGACACACTGGTGCGCAAGCTGCGTGAAGTGCTGGGCCAGATCAAGGACCACGAGCGCAAGATCCTCGAGCTGTCGACCAAGAAGGCCGGCATGCCGCGCAAGGATTTCATCCGCGCGTGGGATGGCAACCAGACCAACCTGGGC
>JAJAYW010000209.1 GCA_026786005.1 Lysobacter sp.
CGCCCCGCCCGGTTTTTTTTTTTGCCCCCCGCCCGCGGCCCCTCTCACCACCCCCCCCCCCCCCCCCCCCCCCCCCCCCCCCGCTCCTACAAAAAAAAGCTGCAACTTGGTTTGTATCGTTTCGCAGACCGCTTTTCAACGTATCAAAGGATGAATGCAATGAGGGTACCCCTCACGGTCAAAGGCGCACAGCGTTTGCGCGCGGAGCTTGAAGAATTGAAGTCAGTCAAGCGGCCAACGGTGATCGCGGCGATCGCCGAGGCGCGCGCGCATGGCGATTTGAAGGAAAACGCCGAATACCATGCGGCACGCGATCAACAGAGTTTCATCGAAGGCCGCATCAAGCAGCTCGAAGGCGAACTGTCGCACGCACAGTTGATCGATGTGGCGACGCTCGACGCCGGTTCGCGCGTGGTGTTTGGCGCGACGGTCGAGCTGGCCGATGCGGACAGCGGCGAAGAGACCCGTTATCAGATCGTTGGCGACCTCGAAGCCGACATCAAGCAGCGGCTGATCGCGATTTCCTCTCCTCTGGCGCGTGCGCTGATCGGCAAGCATGAAGGCGACGAGGTAACCATGCAGGCGCCCGCGGGCGAACGCACCTACGAAATCGTCCGCGTCAGCTACGAAGGCTGACATGTCGCGGGCCACACTGCTGCTCTCCGCGGCCGCACGATTCGGCAAACAGGGATTGAACGAGATCGTCGCACGCGCCCTTGGGCGCGCTGATATGACCAGACACGATGGCGATGGAAGGCGTGCGCAGTTACAGCGGCATTTCAACCTGGCCCCCAACCACTGGCCGATCGCGGCACTGACCCGCCAGGCAGATGCAGGTGACGCGGCGCTGTCGGCCTGGCTGCGCGTCGATCCCGCCCACGTCCAACCCGACATCAACGGCGCGCGACTCCTCGCTTGCGGCGACATGCTGGCATTGACCGAGGCAGACAGTGCAGCTTTGCTGCCCGCGCTGAAGCCGTTGTTCGGCGATGTCGGTTTCCCGATCGATGCGCCGACACCGTCGCATTGGTACCTGCGCGTACCGCGCGAGTCGAAGTTGCCCGCATTTACCGAACCCGGCGATGCGCTCGGCGACGATCTGTTCGAGCACCTCGCGGAAGGCACCGATGGCCGCCGTTGGCGCGCCTTGCTCAGCGAGGCGCAGGTGGTGTTGCACAACCATCCCTGGAATGCGCACCGTATCGCCCAAGGCAAGATGCCGGTGAACTCGCTGTGGTTCTGGGGCGGCGGGGTGTTGCCGGACGCAGTGCGCACTAACCACAATGCTGTGTATTCCTCCGAGGAAACCGTGCGCGCGTTGGCCAATGGCATCTGCGCAGTCGAAACGTTGCCGCCACGGTTTCCCGGCACGACCGCAGACGTTGTGTTCGACCTGCCGACAGAGCGCGATCTGGCGCGGCTTCAAAACGACTGGCTACTACCTGCGCTGCTTGCCGTGCAACATGGCGAGCTGGACGCGCTGCAAATCGACTTCGCCGACGGGGCCGCGTTTGATCTCGAACGCTCCCAGCGCTGGCGTTTCTGGCGCAAGCCGATGACCTGCCTCAATCCATGACCGTAGTGCAAACGATTCGACGCAGGGAGTGCGTCATCGGCGATGATTGGCCCGATTCCGTCCCGCCGTTATTGCGCCGCATCCATGCCGCGCGCGGTGCGCACGACGCGCGGCAGGCGCAACCGAGACTGGCCGATCTGCTTGCGCCTGATTTACTGCTCGGACTGGATGCCGCCTGCGCCCTGCTGATGGATGCGATGGCGGCCAATCGCCACATCGTCGTGGTCGGCGATTTCGACTGCGATGGCGCGACGGCCTGTGCGGTTGGCGTGCGTGGCTTGCGATTGCTCGGCGCACGCAACGTGGGCTACGCGGTGCCCAATCGCATGGTGCATGGGTATGGGTTGTCGCCTGCGTTGGTGGAAGAGCTTGTCGGGCTTGAGCCCGACCTACTGGTCACGGTTGACCATGGCATCGCCTGCCACGCGGGTATTACTGCGGCCAAGGTGCGTGGCTGGCAGGTACTGGTCACCGATCACCATCTGCCCGGCGAGCGGTTGCCGCCCGCCGATGCCATCGTCAATCCCAATCAGGTCGGCGACGCATTTCCCAGCAAGATGCTGGCCGGTGTCGGCGTGATGTTCTACGTGTTGCTGGCATTGCGGCGCAGGTTGCGAGAGGCAGGCCATTTCGCCGATGCCGTGCCGGATCTTTCAGTGCTGCTGGATCTGGTCGCCGTCGGCACCGTGGCCGATCTTGTGCCACTCGATGCCAACAACCGTGCGCTGGTCGGTGCAGGGTTGCGTCGGTTGCGGGCGGGGCAGGGATGCGCAGGCCTGAATGCCTTGATCGACATCAGCGGCAGCCATGCAGGGACGCTCAATTGCACCGACATCGGGTTCCGCCTCGCACCGCGACTCAATGCGGCAGGCCGGCTGGAAGACATGTCGCTCGGCATCGAATGCCTGCTGACCGACGATGCCGCGCAGGCGCGCGAAATCGCGCAGACGCTGGACGGCATCAACGCCGAGCGTCGTGGCTTGCAGCAGAACATGGTCGACGATGCGGAAGCGGTATTGGCCGGCATCGAACTCGACGGTGAATTGCCTGCGGCGTTATGCCTTTTCGATGCCGAGTGGCATCCAGGCGTCATCGGCCTGGTGGCATCCAAGTTGAAGGAGAAGGCGCATCGTCCAACGATCGCGTTCGCGCCTGCGGAACCGGGCAGCGCGGTGTTGAGGGGATCGGCACGTTCGATCCCGGGCTTTCACATCCGCGATGCATTGGCCGCGGTCAATGCCGCACATCCGGGATTGATCGACAAGTTCGGCGGCCATGCGATGGCAGCGGGACTCAGCCTGCACCACGATGCGTTGCCGCGCTTTGAATCCGCATTCCGCAGCTATGCAACGGCCACGCTGGATGCCGCATTGCTGCAATCGGAAGTGTTGAGTGATGGTGAACTGGCTGCCGAAGAATTCGATCGTGCGCATGCGGAAGCCTTGCGCGATGGCGGCCCGTGGGGACAGGGTTATCCCGAACCCCTGTTCGATGGCAGCTTCGAGGTCTTCGCGTGGCGCGTGGTCGGCGAACGCCATCTCAAATTCGAACTTGCCCTCGGCACTCAAC
>JAJAYW010000210.1 GCA_026786005.1 Lysobacter sp.
ACTGACAAAGATGCACGCATGGTGGCGGGCGGCGAACTATCTCTCCGTCGGCCAGATCTATCTGCACGCCAACCCGCTGCTGGAACAACCGCTCACGACCGAACACATCAAGCCGCGCCTGCTCGGACACTGGGGGACCACGCCCGGACTGAACTTCCTGTACGTGCATCTGAACCGGCTGATCAAGGCCCACGACCTGGACATGATCAACATCATCGGCCCGGGCCACGGCGGGCCGGCGTTGGTCGCCAGTACCTATCTGGAAGGGACATACACCGAAACCTACCCCGACATCACCCGCGATCGCGAGGGCATGCGGTCGTTGTTCCGGCAGTTTTCGTGGCCGGGTGGCATTCCGAGCCACGTCGCACCGGAAACCCCGGGTTCGATCCACGAGGGTGGCGAGCTGGGCTACTCGCTGGCGCATGCCTACGGCGCCGCATTCGACAATCCCGACCTCATCGTGGCGTGCATCATCGGCGATGGCGAAGCGGAGACCGGCGCACTCGCGGCGAGCTGGCATTCAAACAAGTTCCTGAACCCTGCGCATGACGGCGCGGTGCTGCCGATCCTGCACCTCAACGGCTACAAGATCGCCAGCCCGACCGTGCTGGCGCGCATCGGCCGAGAGGAGCTGACCCAGTTGCTGACGGGCTATGGCCACGAGCCGCACTTCGTCGTCGGGGACGATCCGATGCTGATGCACGAGCAGCTGGCGCAGACGCTGGACGTGATCCTCGCGAAGATCCATGCCATCCAGGCCCAGGCGCGCGCGCCCGATGCGCCTCAGCCACCCCCGCGCCCACGCTGGCCGATGCTGGTGTTGCAGACCCCGAAGGGCTGGACCGGGCCGAAGACCGTCGACGGGCTGCAGGTCGAAGGCACCTGGCGATCGCATCAGGTGCCGATCACCGAGTTCAAGACGCCCGACCACATCCGTCAACTCGAAGACTGGATGCGCAGCTACCAGGCGCACGAGTTGTTCGACGAAAACGGCCGCTTCCGCCAGGAGTTCGCGGAGCTCGCGCCGGCTGGATCGCGGCGCATGGGGGCCAATCCGCACGCCAATGGTGGCGGCCTGCTGGCACCACTGGTCATGCCGGAGTTCCGCGATTTCGCGGTCGCGGTGGACGCACCTGGCAGTGCGGAGGCCGAAGCCACCCGCGTGCTTGGATCATTTCTCGCCGAGGTGATGCGCAGCAACCTGGCCAGCCGCAATTTCCGCCTGTTCGGCCCGGATGAAACCGCGTCCAACCGGCTCGGCGCGGTCATCGACGTCACCGGCAAGACATGGGTGGCGGAAATCGAAGCGGTCGACGTGGACCTTGCGTCCGACGGGCGTGTCATGGAAGTGCTGAGCGAACACCTGTGCCAAGGCTGGCTGGAAGGCTACCTGCTGACCGGTCGCCACGGACTGTTCTCGTGCTACGAGGCGTTCATCCACATCATCGATTCAATGTTCAACCAGCATGCGAAGTGGCTGAAGGTCTGCCTGGAGATTCCGTGGCGCAAGCCGATCGCCTCGCTCAACTACCTGCTGACCTCGCACGTCTGGCGACAGGACCACAACGGTTTCTCGCACCAGGATCCAGGCTTCATCGATATCGTCGCCAACAAGAAGTCCGACGTCGTGCGCATCTATCTCGCGCCTGACGCGAACAGCCTGCTGGCGATCGCCGATCATTGCCTGCGCAGTCGCAACTACGTCAACCTGATCATTGCCGGCAAACAGCCGGCCTGGCAGTGGCTGGATATCGATGCCGCCATACGCCACTGCGCCGTGGGCGCCGGGATCTGGCATTGGGCCAGCAACGACGATGATGTCAACGGGCCTGATGTGGTGATGGCCTGCGCCGGCGATGTGCCGACTCTGGAAACGCTGGCCGCGGTGATGCTGTTGCGCGAGTACGTGCCGGACATCCGCATCCGCGTCGTCAACGTCGTCGACCTGATGACGCTGCAGCCGCAGTCCGAGCACCCGCATGGGCTGGACGACGATGCCTTCGACGCGATGTTCACCCGCGACCGGCCGATCGTGTTCGCGTTCCACGGCTATCCCGGCACGATCCATCGCATCAGCTACCGGCGCCACAACCACCACAACCTGCATGTGCGCGGTTTCAAGGAGGAGGGCACGACCACCACGCCGTTCGATATCGTGGTCATGAACAACATCGACCGATTCCAGCTCGCGCTGGATGTGATCCGGCGGGTACCGCGGCTGCAACACCTTGTCGTCGAGGCGACCGAGCGTTACAACCTGGCCATCTCGCGGCACAAGGCGTATGTGAGCGAACACGGCGAGGATCTGCCGGAAATCCGCGACTGGCGTTGGTCGGGGCCGCATGCATGACGGCATCGTCCGCATATCGCTGGATGCCGTGGGGCAGGGCGGAAATGACATGAGCGGCGATCCTGGTTGGCCGGTGCTGGCGTTGAACGCCGGCTCGTCGTCGCTCAAGTTCGGGCTGTATCAGGTCGACGCGGATAGTTGCCGAATGCTGGTGTCCGGCATTGCCGAGACCGCGGGCGATCGCGACAAAGCATCCAGCGCGCACGACGCCGCCGGCAACGCACTGGATTGGGATGCGGGGCCGGTCGCTGCGCCGGAGGTTGCCGTTGCGCGTATCGCCGAATTGCTGGCGAAACAGGGCTTGCCTGCGCCGCGCGCGGTCGGCCACCGCATCGTCCATGGTGGCCCGCTCTGTCGCCTGCACGCGCTCATTGATGCGACGGTACTGCAGCATCTCGAGGCTGCGAAAGTGTTCGCGCCATTGCATGTGCCACCGGCCCTGGCGCTGGTACGGGCCGCGCAGGAGCGCTTTCCAGGTATTCCGCAGTCCGCGTGCCTGGATACCGCGTTCCATGCCGACTTGCCGGACATCGCGCGGACGCTGCCGATCCCGCGCGAGTTGCGCGCGCAGGGCATCGAACGCTACGGGTTTCACGGCTTGTCCTACGAATCGATCGTGCGGCAACTCGGCAAGGTTTTGCCGCCGCGGCTGGTGATCGCGCATCTGGGCAACGGCGCAAGCGTCACCGCGGTCGCCGACGGACGCTCGATCGATACCAGCATGGGATTGACGCCGACCGGCGGCGTGATCATGAGCACGCGTTGCGGCGACCTCGATCCGGGTGTGCTGTCGTACGTCGTGCGCGAGCGAGGCTACGACGCGGCGCAACTGGGCGCGCTGATCGACCAGCAGTCGGGTCTGCGCGGAATCTCCGGCATCAGCGGCGACATGCGCGAGTTGCGCGCGGCTGCTGCATCGAACGAAGACGTACGCCTGGCGATCGCGATGTTCTGCTACTCGGTGCGCAAGCAGATCGCCGCGATGGCGGTGGTGCTCGGCGGCGTCGACCTGCTGGTTTTCACGGGCGGCATCGGCGAGAACGACCCGGCGACGCGCACATCGATTTGCGAGGGCCTGGATGCGCTGGGCATCCCCGCAAGACCCGTGTTGGCGGGGCAGGGTGATCCCTCCGCGCAACCGCCGGCAACGGGCGTGGCCGATCGGCCCGAATCACGGGGCGGCGTGCGTGTGATGCCATCGCAGGAAGACGAACAAATCGCGAGGCATACCTGGCGACTCGCAACGCGACAGCGTGTTGAGCCTGCTTGACGGCCTTCTCTATCAGCAGTGAGTCGACACTCTCCGCGTCCTGACGCTGGATGGGATGCAGTACGTGAAAAACCACCGTTGAGGTCACATCGAGCCATTGGTACCGGCTGTTCCCACCAAGACTGCAACACGCTACGTCTTCTTAATAGGATGACCGCCGAACTGGTTGCGCATCGCCGCCAGCAGCTTGTCGGCGAACGAGTCGGCATCGCGCGAGCGCAGGCGCTCGATCAGCGATTGCGTGATGATCGGGGCAGGCACATTCAGATCGATGGCCTCACTCACCGTCCAGCGGCCCTCGCCGGAATCGGCAACGTACGGCGCGATGCCGTCCATCGTCGGATTCTTGCCGAGCGCGTCGGCCGTCAGGTCCAGCAGCCACGAACGTACGACGCTGCCATGCTGCCAGATCTCGGCGACCTGGTGCAGGTCGAGCGCGAATTGCTGCTTGTGCTGCAGGATCGAAAATCCCTCGGCGTACGCCTGCATCAACCCGTACTCGATGCCGTTGTGAATCATCTTGGTGAAGTGTCCAGAACCGACCGGGCCGACCCGGCCCCAGCCTTGATCCGCTGCCGGCGCCAGCGTTTCAAAAATCGGCCGCAGGCGCGCCACTGCGCTTTCATCGCCGCCGATCATCAGGCTGTAGCCCTCCGCCAGTCCCCACACGCCCCCACTGGTGCCGCAGTCGATGTAGTGGAGCTGCTTTTCAGCGCACAACTTCGCCCTGTCGAGCGTGTTTTTGTAGTTGGAATTGCCGCCATCGATGATGGTGTCGCCGGGCGCGAGCAGCGCGAGCAGGGCAGTGATGGTGGCATCGGTGATGTCGCCGGCTGGCACCATCATCCACACCGCACGTGGTGCAACCAGCGCTGTCACCAACTTGTCGAGCGAGTCCGCGGGCTCGGCCCCTTGGGTCTCGATGCTGTTGCGCGCCTCGGGTCTTGGATCGAAACCGACCACACGATGCCCGCCGCGCGCCAGTCGCAGCGTCATGTTGGCGCCCATGCGTCCGAGGCCGATCATGCCTATGTCCACTGAGCTGCTCCCATGTCATACATCGTTGAAAGCGCACCGCACATGTTTGCGGCCTTGGCCATTGCGCTGCCGGACTAATCCCGCAGTGCCGCTGGATTCAGCCAGCCACCTTCGAATCCGGCGCGGCGCAGACCGTCCTCCATGTAGCGGCAGCCGCGCATGAGTTGCCAGAGCATGCCGCTGCGGTGGTTCTCGGTCATCAATATGGTCGGGCCGAGGTTCAATCCGAAGTGCCACGGCGAGACCCAGTTTGACGAAGATGCTGATTTGCCGCCGTACGTCTGATTGAAGGTCGCCCGGAAACCGTAAGGATGCTCGTCGTGCAGCTGCAGACCGTGCACGCAGTAGTCGAGCGTCGGCAGCACGATGTCGGGCGCAAACGGCAACGATGCCACCACCGCCCATGGGGAGAGTGTGCCGTCGTCGAGTCCATACGGCGCGCCGCGGCCTTCGTAGTCGTAAAAACGCCGCTCGGCCCCATTGATCGTGACAACCGCCGGACCAGGGCCCTCGCTGGCGGTGATGCCCCAGCAGTGTTCCCCATACCCGACGAAATCCAGCGGATTGTCGATCGCGTATCTTTGCTGAACATGCGTGGCGCGGCGGCTGTTCTCGAAATAGTCGATGTTCTTGCCGCGCATGAATGCGTCCTGGATTCCGCGGAAATCGATCCAGATGTGCGACAGCTGGTGAATGAACAACGGTCCCGCGTACAGGTACTCGATGTCGTAGCAGGTCTTCCACTCGTACGTTGCGCACCAGGCATGGTAGGCGCCAGCCGGCAACGGATGGGTGGGCGATCCAAGCGCGAGCACATACATCAGGGTGGCCTCGGCATAGCCCTGCCAGTGGTATTCCAGGAAACCCGACTCGGGTCTCCAGCCGTGGCAGAGGGTCTGTTGCTCGGTCTGTGCCCACTGCCAGTCCACGCGGCGGTACAGATCGTCGGCCAGCGTGCGGATCTCACGCTGCTCGGACGTGTCGTCGGCGAAGTATTCCGCCGCAGTCAGCATCCCGGCCAACAGGAAGGCGGTGTCCACGGTCGACAACTCACATTCCCACGCACGCCTTCCAGTGTTCATGTCGAGGAAGTGGTAGTAGAAACCGCGATAGCCGGTGGCATCCGGCTCCGGACCCTGCGCGCTGTTCCAGAAAAATCGCAGCGTCGACAGCGTGCGCTCGATCGCCAGGTCTTTCGTCATTAATCCGCGTTCGACCGCGACCGGATAGGACGCCAGTGCGAAGCCGGTTGCGGCGATGCTGGCTGGCCAGAACGGTGCGGTCTTGTCCAGCACCAGCCCATTGACCGGATTTGTTTCGTGCAGGAAGTAGGCGA
>JAJAYW010000211.1 GCA_026786005.1 Lysobacter sp.
CCCAGGCCCCCCCCGCGCCGGGGCAAACCCCCCCCGTGCGTTCCGCGGGCCCGCCGCCCGGGCACCCCCCCCGGGGGGGAAAGCACGAGTCCTGATTTTCTGTTGCAGAAACTTGCTTGCAGAGAATTGCAGCATGCGAACGCCCGCCGTCTGCAGCGAGTGCGAATCCTGCTGGCCCAGCATCCAAAGCGTATGCGATCAAGGCTTCCGCGGTCACCTGATGCTTGTCATGTGCATTGCCTGATGCCTGCGACTGTCGCGGCGTCGGGTGGCGGCCGAGCATGGCGGCAAGTTTCCACTGGTCCCAAGGAGCAACCCGATGCAAGGCGAAACTGCGGTGCTCGCACAACTGTCCGCTGTCCGCAAGCGTTACGGTCAGATACCGGCGCTTGACGGCGTCGACCTCGACTTGCGCCCCGGTGAGGTGCTCGCGTTGCTCGGCGCCAACGGCGCCGGCAAGAGCACGGCGATCGGCCTGCTGCTGGGCCTGCTGTCGGCCGACAGCGGCAGCGCCGCGCTGTTCGGGCAATCACCGCAGTCGCTGGCGGCACGCCGGCGCATTGGCGTGATGCTGCAATCGGCCGGCATCCCCGAGGCCAGCAAGGTCGGTGAATTGCTCGAGCTCACGCGCAGCTATTACCCGGACCCGCGCAGCGTCGCCGATTGCGTCGCCCTGGCCGGGCTCGACGGCCTGCTCGATCGTCGTTACGGGCGCTTGTCTGGCGGCCAGCAGCGACGCGTGCAGTTCGCGCTGGCGGTGTGCGGTCGGCCGCAGCTGCTGTTCCTCGACGAGCCCACCACCGGCCTCGACATCGAGGCGCGCCAGGGCCTGTGGCGCGCGATCCGCGAACTGGTCGCGCAAGGCTCGTCGGTGTTGCTGACCACGCATTACCTGGAGGAGGCCGAAGCGCTGGCGGATCGCGTGGTCGTGCTCCACCGCGGCCGCGTGGTCGCCGCCGGCAGCATGGGCGAGGTGCGCGCGCACGTGTCGCAGCGGCGTATCCGTTGCGTGACCACGCTCGATGCGGACACCGTCGCCGGCTGGGCGCAGGTGCGCAGCGCGCGGCGTGACGGAGAACGCATCGAAGTGGTGGTCACCGAGGCCGCCGAATCGGTGGTGCGACGCCTGCTCGATCTCGATCCGGGTTTGCGCGACCTCGAAATCCAGCGCGCGGGTCTGGCCGAAGCCTTCCTCGAACTCACCCAGGACGCCCGCGTCGAAGCGCCGGACGTCGCCCTGCAACCACAACAGGAGGCCGCGTGATGAACGCCCTTGCCCCATCGTTCTCGCCACTGCGCTGCTACTGGCTCGAAGCAAAATTCGAACTGTTGCGCCTGCTGCGCACGCCCTCGTTCGTGCTGCCGACACTGATGTTCCCGCCGCTGTTCTACGTGCTGTTCGGCGTGGTGCTGGCCGGGTCGCGCAGTGGCGGCGACATGGGCCGCTATCTGCTCGCCACTTACGGCGTGTTCGGGATCATGGGCGCGGCGCTGTTCGGCTTCGGAGTGACCATTGCGCTGGAACGCGAACGCGGGTTCCTCACCCTCAAGCGCGCGCTGCCGATGCCGCCGGGCGCGTACCTATTGGCGAAGATGGCGATGGCGATGGTGTTCGCCGCACTCATTTCGCTGATCCTCGCGATGCTGGCCGTGACGCTCGCAAAGGTCTCGCTACAACCAGCGCAATGGGCGCTGCTGTTCGTAATCAATATCCTCGGTGTGCTGCCGTTCTGCGCACTCGGTTTGTTCATCGGGACCCTGGTGAGCGGCTCTGCCGCGCCGGCGGTAGTGAACATTCTGTACTTGCCGATGGCGTTCCTGTCGGGGCTGTGGCTGCCGCTGCAGATCCTGCCTGCGATCTTCGCCAAGCTGGCGCCGGTGTGGCCGGCCTACCACTTGGGACAGGTTGCGTTGAAGGTGGTCGATCGCGATGCGGGCGGCAGCTTGATGCTGCACCTCGCGGTGCTCGGCGTGGTCACGGTGGCGTTCTTCGTGCTGGCGCGGGCGCGCCTGGCGCGCGCCGGTTGAGCGCGATTGCCGGTCACATCCGCCACGCCATGACGTCATTGCCTCGAACGCTGCAATCACCCACATCGAATACACCTGCAAGGAATCGAACATGAAACGCTGGTCCGAAGTCACCGCCATCGCCGCACTCGTCGTCACGCTCGCCACGGCAGTGATGGCGCAGGGCGATCCTGCCGCGGCACGCAACACAAACGCTGCATCGCCGTCAGCCTCGACCGACAGCAACAGCTTCGCGATCCGCAACGTGCGTGTGTTCGACGGCGAGCGTGTCGTCGCCCGCGCCAATGTCGTCGTCCGCGACGGCCGCATCGTCGCCGTCGGCAACGGTGCGCCGATCCCGGCCGGTATCGCCACGCTCGACGGCAGTGGCAAGACGCTGCTGCCCGGCTTCATCGATGCGCACACGCACAGCTGGGGCAGCGCGCAGGGCGACGCGTTGCGTTTCGGAGTCACCGCCGAACTCGACATGCTCGGCGACTGGAACCGCCTGCCTGCGCTCAAGCAGCAGCGCGAATCGCTGGCGCGCACCGCGCAGGCCGATCTGTGGTCGGCGGGGGCCGCGGTCACCGCGCCTGGCGGGCACGGCACGCAGTACGGCATGAACGTGCCGACGCTGGCCGCCGATGGCGATGCGCAGGCGTTTGTCATCGCGCGTGCGAAAGAAGGTTCGGACTACATCAAGCTGATCGTTGAGGACATGAGCGGGCACAGCGCGACGCGGCGTTGGCCGACGATCACCGCGGCGCAGGTGAGCGAGGCGATCGCGGCGGCGCATCGTGCCGACAAGCGCGCGGTCGTGCACGTGTCGCGGCAACAGGATGCGATGCAGGCGGCGAATGCCGGCGCCGACGGCCTCGCGCACATCTTCGTCGATGCCGCCGCCAGCGACGCCTTCGTGCAGGCCGCGCGCCGTCACGACATGTTCGTGGTGCCGACGCTGTCGGTACTGGCCGGCATGGCCGGCACCGGCGAAGGCGCGCGTCTGGCCAGCGATGCGCGGCTGCAGGCGCAGCTGTCGGGCGACCAGCTCGGCAGCCTCACGGCCAGCTTCGGCGCGCAGCCGCGTCCGCAATATCTCGAACGCGCGTTGCAGAGTGTGCGCATGCTGCACGCGGCCGGCGTGACCGTGCTCGCCGGCACCGATGCCGGCAATCCCGGCACCGCGCACGGCGCGAGCCTGCACGGCGAACTCGCACTGTTGGTGCGTGCGGGCTTGACGCCGACGCAGGCGCTCGCGGCGGCCACGTCGGCGCCTGCAAAACGTTTTGGCCTGGCCGACCGAGGCCGCATCGCCGTCGGCCAGCGCGCCGACCTGCTGCTGGTTGACGGCGACCCGACCCGCGACATCACCGCCACGCGCGCCATCGATACCGTGTGGAAGAACGGCTACGCGATCGAGCGGGTACTGCAGGACAGCGCGAAACCCGCCACTGCCGGCAGCGCCGCGCCGACCGACACGCTGGTCAGCGATTTCGATGGCGCCAGCATCGACGCGCGCATCGGCCTCGGTTGGCAACCCACTACCGACCAGATGATGGGCGGCGCGTCGACGGTCAGCCATGCCCTCGTGGCCGGTGGCGCGGCCGGTTCGAGCGGCGCGCTGGAAATCAGTGGCGAGATCAAGCCGGGCTCGATGTTTCCCTGGTCGGGGATGATGTTCTTCCCGGCCGCGAAGCCGATGCAGCCGGTCGACTTCTCCAGGCGCAAGGCGTTGGTGTTCTGGGTGCGCGGCGACGGCCGCGAGTACAACGCGATGGTGTTCTCGGGCCCGTCCGAGCAATCCATGCCGAGCATGCAGGCATTCACCGCGGGCAGCGAATGGAAGGAAGTGCGGTTGCGGCTGGATGGATTCGATGGCGCCGATCCCGCGCTGTTGCGCGCCGTCGCGTTCACTGCCGGACAACCGGCGGGCGCGTTCCGCTTCCGTATCGATCGTGTCGAGCTGCGCTGAGCGCCGGTTAGGATGTCGACATGACGCTTCGATCACTCCACGCCCGATCGCTGCGCCTGCGCCACTGGCTGGTCCCCGACGAGCTGCAGCTTGGCTGGATGCCGATCTTCGTACTCGGTTATCTCGTTTTCCTGTTCCTGCCGCTGCTGTTCGCCGGCAAGGGCGGCAGTGGCGTCGCGCAAAACTGGTACCCGTCGCAGCCCGGTTTGTTGTGGCCGACGCTGCTGTCGGTGGCGGTGTTCCTGCCGCTGTACTTCGCCGCGTATCGCGCCAGCGGCGCGCGGCGGATCGCCTGCATGCTTGGCATCGCGGCGCTCGGTTACGCGCTGCTGCCGGTCAATCCGTTCGCCAACACCTACGTGATCTATGCCGCGAGTTTCGCCGCCTTCGCCGGCCGCGTGCTGTGGCAGCGCAGCGCGTGGCTGGCGCTGATCCTGGTAGCGTTCCTGGTCGAGATCCTGCTGCTGGGCCAACCGGTGTTCGTGTTCGCGCTGACCGCGATCATCGCGGTCGCGGTGTTCTTCGGGAACCATTTCTTCGTCGAGAACACGCGCAAGCGCGCCGAGTTGAAGCTGTCCCACGACGAGGTGCGCCGGCTTGCCGCCCTGGCCGAGCGTGAGCGTATCGGCCGCGACCTGCACGATCTACTCGGGCACACCTTGTCGATGGTGGCGCTGAAGTCCGAACTGGCCGGCAAGCTGCTCGAGCGCGATCCGCTGGCCGCGCGCCGCGAGATCGACGAGGTCAGCCGCGTCGCGCGCGCCGCGCTGTCGCAGGTGCGGCGCGCGGTCAGTGGCATCCGCGCCGCCGGGCTCGCCGCCGAGCTGGCCTCGGCCAAGTTGCTGCTGGAATCCGATGGCGTGTTGTTCCGTTACGAACGCGCCGACGTGCCGCTGATGCCGGAACTCGAAACCGTGTTCGCGCTGACCCTGCGCGAGGCGGTGACCAACATCCAGCGCCACGCGCGCGCGCAGCATGCGCAGGTCACGCTGGAGACCGACGATGACCAGGCCGTGCTGCGCATCACCGACGACGGCCGCGGCGGCGACCTGGTGCCGGGCAACGGTCTGGCCGGGATGCGCGAGCGCATCGAGTCGCTGGGCGGTTGCCTGCGCATCGATGCCGGCGCCGGGCGCGGCACGCGGATCGAGGCGCGGCTGCCGTTGCCGCCGTTGGTGCGTGCGTCCGCCGTGGTCCTGCCATCGCATTAGTGGATATCCGAGCAAGCTCGACTCTACGAAAAGCATTCGTTGTTCGGACGACCAAAATCGATATCTCCTGTATATGTGATTGCGTGGCACGGGTAAGGCCGCAGGCCGCAGCCGGGGATGTTC
>JAJAYW010000212.1 GCA_026786005.1 Lysobacter sp.
ACGGCGACTCGAACGACTGGTTCTACAAGGACGGCGACACGTTCTCGACGCTGATCGAGGAGTTCTCCTCGCCCGAACGCGGCAGCTGCCCGATCGGCCCGATCCAGAACGACTTCAACCCGCAAACCGCGGCGGCGCGCGCCGCTGTCGCGGACACCAACGTCAAGGCTGCGCTGGCGATGCTGAAGCACTGCCCGCCGTGAACCGGGTGCGGTAGCGGACGTCGTGATAGCGAGTTGCGCCGGATGGCAGTGACGTAGGCTGGGTTGGCTTCATCAACCCAGCATTGGGCGTCGATCAAGAGCGCTGGGTTGGTGGAGCTAACCCAGCCTACGGTCTAATTTAAGGGAAGAGTTCAATGGCTCGCGGTACGCGGGTGCACATCGTCCCAATGCTGTCATCAATCCATCCGACCACGTTTTAGCGGCGCGGGGCCGAGGTGACGAATTTTTACCGTGCGGCGTACCTCGTTGTTGTCGAGTGTAGCTTCGGGAGTGGATGTCGATGCGCGCGCCGTGATCGACAAGGTGTTTCCTTGCACGGAACGTGGCGCAAAACCGAAGTTCAGCGTGCGGGCTTGCCCGGCAGGCAAGTTCTGAAGATCGCATCGAATTTGGACTGCATCCATAAACAGCGTGGCGAGGCAACCTGTCGGCACCTCGCTCAAAACCAGAGAAGAGGGGTATAACGCGATACCGAGCGTAAGTTGCGTTCCGTCCGCATCGGCAGTGCCCAAATTATCGACACGGAGAACCGCGCCCTCGGATGTCAAACTGAGTCCTACCTTCAAATCGGCGCGCGGGACGCAGCCACTGCCGAGCATCCAAGCCGAGCCTTGCGTTCCGCCCGCGACCGCGATGTCGGTGCAGTGATCGCCATTGACGTCTCCGCTCGCGATGGCGCCCTTGTGGAAATACGCAAAACCCATCGGAAGCGGTGCGGAAGCTGCAGCGCCGAGCATGCCGTCGGTCTGCAGCTGATAACGCACGGCATTTGAGTACCAGCCCACTGACGCAATGTCGTCGTGTCCGTCCCGATCCAAGTCGGTCCCAGCGACATTCTCCGGGCCAAGCGTCGAAACACCGGATGCCTGCGTGAAGGTGCCTGCGGTCAACTGACGGTAAACAGTGCGTCCGTGCACCAGATCGCGCCGCCCGTCGCCGTCGATATCGGCGATCGCCAGCGATGCCCAAGTATCGTTGTCAGGTAACAGACGTTGAGCGGGTGCAAATCCTCCATCAGCTGCGCCGTACAGAACCTCCACTTGTCCACGGGGTGCGGACCCAATACCGGTGGTCAATGAAACAACCAGGTCCGTCAGGCCGTCACCATTGAGATCCGCAGCATCCAGTCCCGTCATCATGCCGATCAACAAACCACCAAACACGGGTGGGCTGACGCCTCCATGACCATCGCCGTGGAAGGCCATCAAGCGGCTGTTACCGTCGTTCGTGTTGTACGAAGCTCCAACAATGTCTTGATTACCGTCCCCATCCAGGTCCATCGCCGTCACGATGGGTGGTACTTGATCCGTTGCGCCGGAGGCGTCGTAGCGACTCCGCGTGCTTTTCGAAGGATGCAACGTGGCAATCGACAGGATGCCGATCCCTCCGCGATGCGGAAAAACGATCTCGCTGGCGCCGTCGTTGTTCATATCCGCCAGAACGACTGGGGTATCCCAACGGAAGTTGGAGTTTGGGCAAGGGGGGTCGTTGGCATTGCACGGTGATTGCACCATGCCCTCGATCCTGGCGGCCGCCAGCGACCCATCGGGTTTCTGCAGAAAGATGTGGACGCGATGCGTCGCCGTAATCGCGACAAGATCATCGCGGCCGTCGCCGTTGACATCGCCGATCTTGACTGTTTCGAATTCGAGGTAACCGCCTTCTGGTTCCACGCCCCTGATCCATCCTCCGGCAACGAGGTTGTAACGGGCATAGGCAGGCATCACTGCGAATACAGCGACTAGCACCGCTGGGATCAACCCTGTCGCTCGACTCTTTCTCCACCCCTTGATTTTCCGAAAGATTGAATCACATCGGCAGCAACGTCGCGCAAGAAGCGGATTCATCTTCGGCCGCGCCTTGCCATGATCGAAACACGTCAAACCCCAACCGGATTCGCCTTCTCCACATCGATCTTGTACTGCTTGATCGCCCGCGCCACGTCCTTGCCGGTCATCTTGCCTTCCGCCGCCAGCGCCGCGATGGCCGCATGCGCAATGTGGAAGCGGTCCACTTCGAAATGCCGTCGCAGATTCGCGCGCGTGTCGCTGCGGCCGAAGCCATCAGTACCTAAGACCGTGTAGTGCGTCGGCACGAAGGCGCGGATCTGGTCGGCGAAGACGCGGACGTAATCGGTGGCGGCGATGGCGGGGCCGCTGCGGCCTTCGAGTAGTTGCGTGACGTAGGGCTTGCGCGGCGTCTTCGCTTCCGGGTGCATGCGGTTCCAGCGTTCGACGTCGAAGCCGTCGCGGCGCAGTTCGGTGAAGCTGGGGCAGGACCAGACATCGGAGGTGACGCCGAAATCCTTGTCCAGCAATTCGGCGGCGGCGATGGCTTCGCGCAGGATGGTGCCGGAGCCGAGCAGCTGGACGTGGGGCGTCTTGGACTTCTTGGCGGGTGGAGCCGCACCCTCACCCTCGCCGGCTGCGCCGGCTTTCCCTCTCCCGCTGGCGGGAGAGGGGCTGCTGCCGGTGGACTGCAGCAGGTACATGCCCTTGATGATGCCGTCGGCGGCGCCTTCGGGCATGTCCGGGTGGGCGTAGTTCTCGTTCATCAGGGTGATGTAGTAGTACTCGTCCTGCTGCTCGGCGAGCATGCGTTGCATGCCGTACTGCAGGATCACCGCGACTTCGAAGGCGAAGGTGGGGTCGTAGGCGCGGCAGTTGGGGACGGCGCCGGCGAGCAAGTGCGAGTGGCCATCCTCGTGCTGCAGGCCTTCGCCGTTGAGCGTGGTGCGGCCTGCGGTTGCTCCTAACAAAAAACCCCTCGCGCGCATGTCGGCCGCCTGCCACGCACTGTCGCCGATGCGCTGGAAACCGAACATGGAATAGAAGATGTAGAACGGCAGCATCGGCAAATCGTTGGTCGAATAACTGGTCGCCGCCGCCATCCACGACGAGAACGCGCCGCACTCGGTGATGCCTTCCTCCAGCACCTGCCCGGCCGCGTCCTCGCGGTAGTACATCAACTGGTCGGCATCGACCGGCTTGTACTTCTGCCCGTGCGGCGCATAGATGCCGAGCTGGCGGAACATGCCTTCCATGCCGAACGTACGCGCCTCGTCAGCGACGATCGGCACGCAGCGCGGACCGATCTGCTTGTCGCGCAGGATGATCGACAGCGACTGCACGAACGCCATCGTGGTGCTGATCTCGCGCTCGCCGCTGCTCTTGAGCAGGCGGTCGAACACTTCCAGCTTGGGCGCCTCGAACGTCTGCGTGCTCTTGCGCCGACGCTGCGGCAGGTAGCCACCGAGTTGCTTGCGGCGCTCCTGCAGGTACTCGACTTCCGGCGACTTTTCGCCCGGGTGAAAGAACGGGACTGCCCCATCCTTGAGCTGGTCGTCGCTGATCGCGATCTTGAAGCGATCGCGGAATGCACGCACCGCGTCGTCGTCCAGTTTCTTGGTCTGGTGCGTCGGGTTCAGCGCCTCGCCCGACGCGCCCATGCCGTATCCCTTGACCGTCTTGGCCAGGATCACCGTCGGCTGGCCTTTCGTTTTCATCGCGTTGTCGTAGGCGGCGTAGACCTTGTGCGGATCGTGGCCGCCGCGATTCAAACGCCAGATGTCGTCGTCGCTCATGTTGGCGACCATGGCCAGCGTCTCCGGATACTTGCCGAAGAAATTCGCGCGCGTGTACGCGCCGCCGAACGCCTTGCAGTTCTGGTATTCGCCGTCGACGGTTTCCATCATCAGCTTCTTCAACATGCCTTGCGAATCCTTCGCCAGCAATGGATCCCAATAGGCACCCCAGATGGTCTTGACCACGTTCCAGCCGGCGCCGCGGAAGCCGCCTTCGAGTTCCTGGATGATCTTGCCGTTGCCGCGCACCGGGCCGTCGAGCCGCTGCAGGTTGCAGTTGACGACGAAGACAAGATTGTCGAGGCCTTCGCGGCCGGCAACGGAAATCGCGCCGAGCGATTCGGGTTCGTCGGTCTCGCCATCGCCAATGAAGCACCAGACCTTGCGGTCGGTCTTCGGCATCAGGCCGCGGCCTTCGAGGTATTTCCAGTTACGCGCCTGGTAGATCGCGGCGATCGGCCCCAGGCCCATCGACACGGTCGGCGTCTGCCAGTAATCGGGCATCAGCCACGGATGCGGATACGAGCTGATGCCGCGGCCGTCGACTTCCATGCGGAAGTGGTCGAGTTGCGACTCACTGATGCGCCCTTCGAGGAACGAGCGCGCGTAGATGCCGGGGGACGAGTGGCCCTGCAGGTACAGCAGGTCGCCGGGATGCTCGGCGGACGGCGCGCGCCAGAAATGGTTGAAGCCGACGTCGTACAGCGTGGCGCTCGACGCGAAGCTGGCGATGTGGCCGCCGAGGTCGCCGGGCTTGCGGTTGGCGCGCACTACCATCGCCATCGCGTTCCAGCGGATGATCGAGCGAATCCGCCATTCCATGGTCGCGTCGCCGGGCGTGGGCGGCTCCATGTGCGTGGGGATGGTGTTGACGTATTCGGTGGTCGGCGCGAACGGCAGGTGCGCGCCGGCGCGGCGGGTGAGCTCGACCATGCCCTCGAGCAGCTGGTGCGCGCGTTCGGGACCATCGGCGTCGATGACCGCCTTGATCGACTCGATCCACTCGCGCGATTCGGCCGGGTCGGGATCGTTCTGCAGCAGTTCGTTGAGCCAGTTCATGCGCGCTCCGCCGCGGCCCGTTGGCCGCGTTTGGTCGATGGAACCCGAGTCTAGCAGGCGTTTCTGCGCTGAAATAATTTCATCCGGGCATTATTGTTGGGTAGGGCCTGCGGGATGGAAGCGGCTCTTCAAAACCAGCGACGACGCGCCGCCTGCATATCCGATCCAGCTTCGATCGATCCGGATCAAGGCAACCGCTTTGGTTACGATGCCGACACTTCCCGAGTCATCACACATGCCATCGAATCAAGCCCCGCAACCGCTGATCTCCGTCGCGCTGAGCGTCTACAACGGCGAGCGCCACCTGCGCGAGCAACTGGATTCGGTGCTGGCGCAGGAGGGTGTGCAGCTGGAGATCGTGGCCGTCGACGACGGCTCCTCCGACGGCAGCGTCGCGCTGTTGCGCGAATACGCCCAACGCGACCCGCGCATCCAGGTCCACGTCAATCCGAAAAACCTTGGCCACCTGCGCAGTTTCGAACGGGCGATGTCGCTGTGCCACGGTGAATTCATCGCGCCGTGCGATCAGGACGATGTCTGGCATCCGGACAAACTCGCACGCCTGCTGGCTGCGATCGGCGATGCCGACCTCGCCTACTGCGATTCCGAATACATCGATGAGCAAGGCGCGTCACTGCATCGGCGCATTTCGCAGGATCTGCCAATGCACGCCGGCATGGATCCGTTGCGCTACATATTCCAGAACACGGTGTCGGGACATGCCTGCCTGCTGCGGCGCAAATTGCTGGAACGCGCGGGACCGGCGCCTGCGTTGCTCTATCACGACTGGTGGCTGGCGATGTGCGCCGCGGCGCATGCCGGGGTGGTCTACGTCGATGCGCCACTGGTCAGCTTTCGGCGCCATGTCGCTGCGTTTTCGCCGCTGGGCAAGAAGCACGAAGCCAATGCCCGGCTCAGCAAGAAGGAACGGCGGGCACGCAATCGCGGTTCGGTGAATCGTAAATGGATCGCGGAACGGTTGTACGTCGCCAGGATGCTCGGCGAAACCGATTGGCACGGCAGCGCCGCGGCGCGCGACTGGTTCACGGCGTTGCAGCAGGCAGTCGATGGAAACTCCAAGCCACTGTTCCAGGTGATCTGGAGAGATCGCATGTCGGTGCCCCCGTGGCGAGGCATGGCGTGGATCAACGCACTGAAATTCTACAAACGCTGCAAGCGCAAGATTCGGCACGGCAGACGCGAACCAGAACCATCGACCCCATTATTCCGCGCCTGATCGCGGGGACGCGCGGTCTTTCTCCGATCACCCTTCAACCGCGTCCGAACCAGCGGCGCGGCAGCAGCAGCTTGAGCGCGCGTTCGGCGCTCTTGCGGCGCAGGCCCGGATGTCTGAATCCTTGCCATAACGGCGCGAGCCACTGGCTGCGTGGTTTGTCGAGAATGGCTTCGCGCATGCCCGCTTCCAGGCGGTACATGCGCGCAAGCTCCGTTCCGAGCCGGCGTCGTTGCTCCGGCAGGTCGGGGCGCGCGGCGATGCAGCGCTCCTGATCGGCGGCGATATCGCGGTACATCGACAACACGCGGCGATTGCGGCGCTCATAACCGGCATAGTCCTTGCCGCTGCGATCGAAGACCCAGTCGCCGAGGTTGTTGTCGTGGCGGCGGTAACCGAGCAGCGCTTCCGGCAGGCAACGACAGTCGCCAAGCAGCGTCGCCCGCAAGGTCAGCATGTTGTCCTCGACGATGCCCTGCAGCGGTGGCAATTCCGTCAGCAGCGTGCGCCGCACCATCATCGATGCGCCCAGCACCGCCGCCAGCTTGCCGCGACGCAGCAACCAGCGCTGATCGATCTGCGCCGGGGTTCCGCGCACTCGAGCTGCGATGACACGTCCTTGCGGATCGATGTCGTCCACGTGCGAACCGACGATCTGCGACCCGGGATGCGCGGCGAATGCGGCGAGCAGCCGCTCGACCCGCTGCGGATAGGCGACATCATCGCCGGAAAAAAACACCACGAGATCGCCAGTCGCGATCGTGGCAAGCTCGACCAGATGTGCGCACAGTCCGAGATTGCGCGGCGTACTGCGCACACTGGCGCGATGCGGACCGTGATATTCACGCAATGCTTCAAGTGCGGCCTCGTAAGTGCCATCACCGGAACTGTCGTCGGAGACGATGATCTCGCACGGCACCGTCTGCGCCAATGCCGACTGGATCGATTCTGCAATCGTGCCGCGCATGCGATACGCGATCACCAGGATCGTCACCGACAACGCGGGTTGCGGATCGATGTCGGCAGCGCTGTTCATCGCGTTAGCATCGAAGCCTGTCCTGCCGACCGCAATTACGTCTGGTCGCGCATGACTCGACCCGCCGCTTCACCGGCATGCCGTTGCAACTTGCGGATCTGCGCTTCAACCGCGGCGACGGCGGTCATGTTGACCACGCGGCGAGGCGTGGACGCCGGCGTCAGCACGTGGGCGGGCTGGTCGATGCCCATCAGGATCGGGCCGATCGCCACGCCTTCGGTCATCACCCGCACCATGTTGTAGGTGATGTTGGCGGCGTCGAGGTTGGGCAGCACGAACAGGTTGGCGCGGCCCGACAACGTGGTGTTGGGAAAGATGCGCTGGCGCAGCGGTTCGTCCAGCGCCGTATCGGCCTGCATCTCGCCATCGACTTCGAGCCTGGGCACGCGCGCCTTGAGGATTTGGCGCACCTTGCGCATCTTCGCCGCCGAGGCGTTCTCGTGACTGCCGAAATTGGAATGCGACAGCAACGCGACCTTGGGTTCGATACCGAACAGCTTCAACCGGTAGGTCGCCTGCAAGGTGCTTTCGGCGATCTGTTCGGCGCTGGGATCGACCTGCACGTGGGTATCGAGGAAGAACCACATGCCCTGTTCGTTGATGACACCGGTCATCGCCGACGTACCCTGCACGCCCGGATCCAGGTCGAACACGCTGCGCAGGTAACCGAGTTTCTTGTGGAAGCGGCCGACCAGCCCGCAAATCATGGCATCGGCTTCGCCGCGTTCCACCATCAACGCCGCGATCAATGTCGGCCGCGAACGCAGCAGGTTCTTGGCCGAATCCGGTGTCACACCGCGACGTTCGGTCAATGCGTGGTACTGGTTCCAGTAGTCGTTGTAGCGCGGGTCGTCATTGATGTTGGTCACCTCGAAATCGGTGCCGGCGCGCATGCGCAATCCCAGCCTCTGGATACGCGACTCGATGACCTCCGGGCGCCCGATCAGGATGGGAACTGCGACCTGCTCGTCGATCACGGTCTGCACCGCGCGCAACACGACTTCTTCCTCGCCTTCGGCGTAGACCACGCGCTGCCTGTTGCCGCGGGCGCGATCGAAGACCGGCTTCATCATCAATCCGGTGCGGTAGATGAACTGGCTGAGTTTTTCCTTGTAGGCGCCCATGTCGGCCATCGGACGCAGGGCGATACCCGAGTCCATCGCCGCCTGCGCAACCGCGGGCGCAAGCATCACCAGCAGACGCGGATCGAACGGCCGCGGGATCAGGTATTCAGGCCCGAACTTGGGCACATCGCCGCCGTAGGCACTGCCGAGGTCGGAGGATTCCATCTTCGCCAGCGCCGCGATCGCGCGCACGCACGCCAGCTTCATCGACTCGTCGATCTCGGTCGCGCCGACGTCCAGCGCGCCGCGGAAGATGTACGGAAAACACAGCGCGTTGTTGACCTGGTTCGGATAGTCGGAACGGCCGGTGGCGATGATGCAGTCCGGCCGCACTTTTTTCGCGTCCTCCGGCAGGATTTCCGGATGCGGATTGGCCAGCGCCAGGATGATCGGCTGCGCGGCCATCGTCGCGACCATGTCGGCCTTCAACACGCCACCCGCCGACAGGCCCAGGAAAATATCGGCGCCATCGACGATCTCGGCCAGCGTGCGCTTGCCGGTGTCGCGCGCGTAACGCTGCTTGTCGGGATCGAGGTTGGTGCGGCCGGTGTGCAGCACGCCGTCGCGATCGACGGCGAGGATGTTCTGCGGATCCATGCCCAACGCGACCAGCATGTCGAGGCAGGCGATGCCCGCCGCACCCGCGCCCGACGTCGCCAGCTTGACCGTGGCGATGTCCTTGCCGGCCACTTGCAGCGCATTGATCACGGCCGCGCCGACGATGATCGCGGTGCCGTGCTGGTCGTCATGGAACACCGGGATGTTCATGCGCGCGCGCAACTTGCGCTCGACGATGAAACATTCCGGCGCCTTGATGTCCTCAAGGTTGATGCCGCCGAAGGTCGGTTCCATCGCGGCGATGATCTCGACCAGCTTGTCCGGGTCGCGCTCGTCGAGTTCGATGTCGAACACGTCGATGCCGGCGAATTTCTGGAACAGGATGCCCTTGCCTTCCATGACGGGTTTACCAGCAAGCGGACCGATGTCGCCGAGGCCCAGCACCGCGGTGCCGTTGGTGATCACCGCGACCAGGTTGCCGCGTATGGTCAGCTCGCTGGCGGCGTTGGGATCAGCGACGATCGCCTCGCAGGCGTAGGCCACACCCGGCGAATACGCCAATGCCAGGTCGCGCTGCGTCAGCATCGGCTTGGTCGGTACGACCCTGATCTTGCCGGGTGGGTGGCAGCGGTGGTAGTCGAGTGCGGCCTGCTTGAGATCGTTGTTTGACGGCGTGTCGGACATGGGCGTCGGCATCGCACGGATAGGGCCGTCGATTCTAACGCGCGGCTCCGGCATGGCGTTGCGTGGTGGCGTTCGCGCAGAATTGTTGCGATGGACACCCGACTCGCGCACCGCTTCGCCCTGCTCCCCGTCAGCGTGCTCGCGCTGGCCGTGTTCGTCATCGTGCTGCTGGCGCAATGGCCGCTGGCGCGTAATCCGGGCTATTTCAGTCACGACGAGTTGCAGTGGGCAGTGTTTGCCGCGCAGGGCGCCGACATCGACTGGACCGCGCTGCAAACCTTCCAGTACCGGCCACTGACCTTCGATGTGTGGTCGTGGCTGTCTCGCACGTGGTTCGAGCGTCCGCAGGCCTTCCACACGGTGGTGGTGGCGGGCGGCGCGATGAATGCGGCATTGCTTGCGATCCTCGGCAGGCACCTGGGGATGGCGCCGCTGGCTGCGGTACTGGGCGCGATCGCGTTCGCGCTCGGGCCGTCGGCGATGTATGTGCATGGTTGGGTCGGCACGCTCGGCGACTTGATCTGGGTGGGTTGCGCGCTGCTGCTCGGGATCGTGATCGCGGGCCGGCCGCATGTCGCGCTGATCGCCGCATCCAGCCTGCTGCTGACGACGGTGGCCTTGCTGGCGAAGGAAGCCGCGGTTTCGATCCCGGCGCTGCTCGCGGTTGGCTGGTTGTGCCTGGGCAGGGGGCGCCACTGGGGCATGGCCGCCGTGCTGTCGGCGTTGCCGGTCGTGGTGTACCTGGCGCTGCGCATCGGCGTGCTGCTGTTTTCCGCGCAGCACGGCAACGCCTACGACTGGAGCCTGCTGCATGTGCCGCAGCGCTGGCTGGAGTACCAGCTGTTTGCACCGAATGTCGCCGTGTTCGAAGCGGTCAATACGCTCAGCGGCGGCTTCGGCAGCAAGCGCGTGCTGCTCTCGGTCTTGCTGTGGCTGGCGACGACGGCCCTGTTGATGCGCATCGGCTGGCGCTGGGCGGCCGCGTTCCTGCTCGGCGGCCTCGCCGTGCTCGGGCCGGTGCTCGTGCTCGGCGCCGCGACCAACCAGTACGGCTACGGCTTTGCAGCGCTGTGCGCGGGCGTGCTGGCCGCGGCCTGGGGCCGGGCCGGCGACGCGGGCCGGTGCTTGATCGTGATCCTCGCGCTGTTGAACCTGTGGCACGGCGCCAACGTCATGCGCGACATGCGTCGCGTCGGCGAGGTGCAGGCGGTGTTCTCGCCGACGCTGGCTGCGCAGCTGGGCACGGCCACCGACGCCACGCCACTGCGACTGCGCATCGCGCCCGGCGCGGACGAGTGGATTTTCGGCCGGTTGACCCACCAGATCCCCAGCTACCGCGGCGTGCGCATCGGCAATCGCGTGCAACTTGTGGAAGCGGATGCCGCGGCTGATTACCGGGTCGAGGCCGATGGCCGGCTGACGTCGCTGCGCTAGCAGGCAAGCAATGTAGGAGCGCCCCATGGGCGCGATGGGGCTCGACCGGTAACGCCTCATCGCGCCCATGGGG
>JAJAYW010000213.1 GCA_026786005.1 Lysobacter sp.
GAGCCCCATCGCGCCCATGGGGCGCTCCTACAAAAGCAGGCACGCTCCTACGACCGAAGCAAGGTCCCGGCGGGACAAAACCGTGTTCCCAGAATTGTTCCTTCGTCGCGCAAGCGTTGCAGCATCGCTGCGCCATCTTCAATGAACTGCTGCACGTTGGTCGCAGCGGCCTCCAGTGACAATGCCATCAGCGTTTCGCGGCCGTTGCGCTCGGGTGTTTCGGCGAGCAGTTGCATCAGTCGATACACCAGCGGCGAGATCTCGGCGAAGCGGACATCGCCACGCGTATCGCGCCGAACCAGCAGCAAGGTCGGTTGTTCGGGGATGACATCGGGCCGATAACCTGAGCAGATGCGTTGCACCGGCCATCGATACGCCAGCGCCCAGGCCATTGGCGAAACGACGGGGTCGCCTGGCAGAAGATCGCCGCCGGGATCGTGCTCGGGCACTTCGTCATCGGCGATCTGCAACGCCAGTTCGACCCATTCGTAATGCGCCAGTTCGATCAGCCACGGCGGATCGATGCCGGCTGTTCGCATTTCAAGGAAGCGGATGAATTCGCGTCCGATTTCGGTGAACAACGGGGTGTGGCAGCGGTGGCCGGCATGGAAGGCGTGGACCAACGCATGCCAGTCTATTTCGTCGAGCGTCTTGCGGATCACCGGGAAATTGCCTGCCAGCAGCCCCTCGACGTTGTTGTAGAACAGCTCGCGATAGATCGCCAAGCGGCGATCCTCGATGCCCGCAGGAGGAGGGTTCGCCGACGGGTCACGCAAGTGCCGCGCGAACGCGAATTGCTGCTCGCGCGGCGTGTCCTGGAATTCAGTCATGTGCGCTTGCAGTCGTGTGCGCCGACGCAGTCTGCTGCAAGGCACGAATCTGTTGCACTTCGCCCAGCAATACCGGCAACGGCGGGAAATTGAAATCACGCTCCAGCAGCGTGGGACGCACGCCGTGCAGGCGGTAGGCAGCCGACAACAGCGCCCACACATCCTGCTTCACGTCCGCACCGTGGGTGTCGATCTTCAGGTCCTCGGCCTCGTCGAAATGGCCGGCAATGTGGTACCCGGCGATACGTTGCGTCGGCATGCGCGTGAGGAAATCCTGCGCGTCGTACCCGTGATTGATCGCGTTGACGTAGATGTTGTTGACGTCCAGCAACAGGTCGCAATCGGCAGCGTCGAGTACCGCAATGACGAAATCGACTTCAGCCATCGCCTGGTATGGCGCGGCGTAGTAGGAAACATTTTCGACCGCGATGCGGCGACCGAGGACGTCCTGCACGCGACGAATCCGCGCCGCGACGTGCTCCACCGCTTCCTCGGTGAACGGGATCGGCATCAGGTCGTACAGGTGGCCGTCGTCGGCGCTGTAGCTGAGATGCTCGCTGTACAGCGAGACGTTATTCGCGTCGAGAAAGAGTCGTACGCGTTCCAGGAAAGTCTCGTCGAGTGGTTCGACGCCACCCAGCGACAGTGACAGCCCGTGGCATGTCAGTGGGAACCGCTTGCCGAGCGATTGCAATGCGTCGCCCAGCCTGCCGCCGACCCCGATCCAGTTTTCCGGTGCGCATTCGAGGAAATCAATGATGGAATCCGCGATGCCGGCATCCGATGACGCGGCAAACGCATCCAGCAGGGCGCGCCGCAAACCCAATCCGGCACTCGCATCGGCGAGTGGCGATGTCATGGTTTCAGTGATGACGGTATCGCAGGCACCCGGACACACGTGCGCGGATGCCTGCAACCGGTCCGAATTACATGCTGCCGCCGCACTTGCCTTCCATGCCTTTTTTCTTGCCAGCGTCCGCAGCGTGATGCGCGTCCATTTCGGCGGTGCTGATGAAACCGTCGCCATCGGGATCGTGCGCCGCGAACTTGGCGTCGCTGCCGTCATGCGCGGCGGCGAATTCGGCCTTGGACAGCTTGCCGTCCTTGTCGGTATCCATGCCGGTCATGGTGTGCGCGGCCCTGCCAGCGTCGGACATGGGATTCGTCCCTTCCATCCCGTTGCTCTTGTACAGGGGGTTGACGGCTTCCTGCGCCGCGGCCGTCGTTTCCTGGGCGCTGAGCATGTAGCCCTGCGCAAGCGAGTGCATCGCGAATGCCGAACCGCTCAATGCCAAGCCGCCGGCGAGGATGGTGCCGACTGCGATGGCAACGGGTGTCTTTGTGGTGTTGGACATGAATCGAATCTCCAGTTGGGTGAAATGCAAAAGCCATTAGCTAATCACGGATTCCGACCTCCGGATTATGCCAGCAGGTACTCGCGGGCAAGCACCCGGGCACGATGCAGCCGCGCCTTGGTGGCAAGCGTGGTTGTGTGAAGACGTGCGCTGATCTCGGCGATGCTCAGGCCCTCCAGATCACGCAGCAACAGGATCTCGCGGTAATGCGCGGGCAACGATTCGAGTGCGGCCGCGACATCGTGGCGCCATTCGTTGGATTCGGCCGTCACCGTGGGCAGGATGTCGTCGGCGCATCGCCCGTCACCAGGCGCATGCCACGCTTGAGGCGGTTGCACTCGCGCTTGACGATGCGGAACATCCACGAGGAAAAGGCTTCGGGTGTGCGCAGGCCGCCGAGCTTGCGTGACACCAGGATCATGCTTTCCTGGACGGCATCCTTGACATCGTTGATTTCGCAGTGGTATTCCGCGTAACGGCGCAGATCCTGCCGCGCGAATGACACAACTCACTGGCCAGTGCCGTGCGGTCGCCGGCGCGCGCCGCATGCAGGTCATCCCGGAACCCAAGCTAGTTGAGCCGAGGTTTTGCTTACAGCGGCGATCGCATCTTTCGGAAAGCTTCTGTTTTGTAGAGCGGAGCTTGCTCCGCTGCTTTTCGCGGAAGATCAGGAACATCGTAGCAAGCTCCGCTTTACAGGAGCGTGTCTGGGCCGTCTTATTGCCGCGCGGCAGCCGTGTTCGTCTCGTCGCGTTTCTCGCGCGGCGGCAGCATCACTTCGCCGTGGACGCGGAACCAGATGTTCTCGGCGATGTTGGTGGCGTGGTCGCCGATACGCTCCAGGTTCTTTGCCATGAAAAGCAAGTGGGTGCACGGCGTGATGTTGCGCGCGTCTTCCATCATGTAGGTCAGCAATTCGCGGAACAGGCCGGTGTACTGGGTATCCAGGTCGGCATCACTTGCCCGCACGCGCTGTGCGGCATCGACATCCAGATCGCGGTATGCAGCCAGGACATCGCGCAGTTGCTGTACGGCCATCAGCCCCAGCGCATGCAGGCCGAGCGTATGCGGCACCGGCGGGGTCTGGTTCAACGCCATCGAACGCTTGGCGATATTGGACGCGTAGTCGCCGATGCGTTCGATATCCGACGCGATTCGCAAAGCGGCCAGGATGACGCGCAAATCGCTTGCCATCGGACCACGCAGTGCAAGGCGCATCACGTCATGGCTGACTTCCTGCTCCAGCGCGTCGATGGCGTCGTCGTTGGCGATGATACGTTGGGAAGCCTTGTCGTCGCGGCGATCGACCACGTCCAGCGCGGCCTGCAGCTGCGACACGGCCATCTCGCCCATGCGCAGGATTTCCGTATGCAGGCGCTGTTGTTCCTGGTCGTAGTTCTTGACGATGTGTTCGGGGCTCATATGTATGCGTCCTGTGTTGTGTCCACTTCCTTGCAACGCAGGGAAGGAATCATCCAAATCGACCCGTGATGTAATCCTCGGTCTGCTTCTTCGAGGGATTGGAAAAAATGGTTTCAGTCGCATCGTGCTCGATCAACTCGCCCAGGTACATGAAGGCGGTGTAGTCCGACACGCGAGCGGCCTGCTGCATATTGTGGGTGACGATAAGGATGGTGTACTCCTTTTTCAGATCGTCGATCAATTGCTCGATCTTGCTGGTCGAAATCGGATCCAGCGCCGAGGTCGGTTCGTCCAGCAAGATGACGTCCGGCTTCAAGGCCACCGCGCGCGCAATGCACAGGCGTTGCTGCTGCCCGCCCGACAGTCCCAGCGCGCTCTGGCCGAGCTTGTCCTTGGCTTCCTCCCACAGTGCCGCCTGACGCAACGCCAGTTCGACGCGCTCATCCATCGCATTTTTCGGCATGCGCTCATGGTGGCGGATGCCGTAAGCGACGTTTTCGTAGATCGTCATCGGAAACGGCACCGGTTTCTGGAACACCATGCCGATCTTGCTGCGCAAGCGGTTCATCGGATACTTCGCATCCAGGATGTTCTGCCCGTCCAGCAGCACCTCGCCTGTCGCCACCTGTTTTGGATACAGCGAATAGATCCGATTGAAGATACGCAGCAACGTTGACTTGCCGCATCCCGACGGACCAATCAACGCGGTCACGCGATTTTCGGGCACGTCCATGGTGACGTTCTTCACCGCAAGGAAATCGGCGTAATGGAAGTTAAGGTCGCGCGCAGCCAGTTTCACCGGACTGGTGGCAGCGTTCGCCGCATCGCGCGCGGGGACTGCGATGTTGAAGGCGGAATCATTCATGGCGTGTCTCGATCGAAGAGATGACGGTGGGTCGATGATTTGCATGTCGGCTTGGTCATGTCGGCTTAGTCATGCTGGATCTTGTTGCGCAGCAGGATGGTCCGCGCGATCAGGCTCAGCACCAGCACCAGCGCGGTCACGATCAGCGCCCCAGCCCAGGCGAGCGCATTCCAGGAGTCGTACGGGCTCATTGCGTACTGGAAGATCACCATCGGCAAGTTGGCCATCGACTGGTTGAGATCGGTGCTCCAGAACTGGTTGTTGAACGCAGTGAACAGCAGTGGGGCGGTTTCGCCACTGATGCGCGCCAGCGCCAACAGGATGCCGGTGACGATGCCCGGCCGCGCCGAACGCATCAGCACCTGGGTGGTGACCTTCCATTGCGGTACGCCAAGCGACAACGCGGCTTCGCGCATCTGTGTAGGCACCAGCCGCAGCATCTCGTCGGTGGTGCGCACGATCACCGGCAGCGCAATGAATGCCAGCGCCACCGCGCCCGCCCAAGCCGAGTAATGCCCCATCTGCGCAACCATGATGGTATAGACAAACAAGCCCAGCACGATCGACGGAGCCGACAAGAGAATGTCGTTGACGAAGCGGATGGTCTCGCCGAGCCAGTGCTTGTTGGAGTATTCCGCCAGGAACGTACCTGCCGCGATGCCGATCGGCGTACCCATCAGCAATGCCAGCAAACTGATCACGACGCTGCCGAAAATCGCATTGAGCAAACCGCCGCGCTCGTCGGGTGGCGGCGTCATCATCGTGAATAAATCGAGGTTGAGCGCGCTCAAACCCTTGGTCACCACGGTCCATAGAATCCAGGTCAGCCAGAAAATGCCGAAGATCGCCGCCGCGACTGACAGCGTCAATGCGACTGCATTCTTAGCCCTTCGCCAACCATAGAGGGACATACCGTTGAGGGGTATGGACATCAGTTGCCCTCACGCTTGGAAAGCTGCCGCAGCATCAGTCGAGCGATCGCCAGCACCACGAAGGTCAGCAGGAACAACACGAAGCCGAGCGCCAACAGCGAGCCGCGATGCAAGGGGTCGGTAGCCTCGGCGAATTCATTGGCGATGGTCGAGGCGATCGACGTGCCCGGTTCCAGCAACGACGCAGAGATCTGATACGCGTTGCCGATGACGAACGTGACCGCCATCGTTTCGCCAAGTGCGCGCCCCAGCCCGAGGAACACGCCGCCGATCACGGCCGAGCGCGTGTACGGCAATACGACGTCCCAAGCCACTTCCCAGCGCGTCGAACCCAGGGCATAGGCCGATTCCTTCAGGCGTCCGGGAACGGTCAGGAAGACTTCGCGCATCACCGACGACACGAACGGAATCACCATGATCGCCAGCACGATACCCGCAGTCAGCAGGCCGATGCCGAGCGGGGGGCCGGCAAACAGTTTGCCGATCAATGGAATCGGACCGAGGTGGGTGTCGATCCATGGATACACATGTTCGCTGAGCTTCGGCGCGAGCACGAACAGGCCCCACATGCCATAGATGATCGAGGGGATGCCGGCCAGCAGTTCGATGGCCATGCCGATCGGACCGCGCATCCATGCAGGCGCGACCTCCGTCAGGAACAGCGCGATGCCGAAACTGATGGGCACCGCGATGATCATCGCAACGGCTGCGGTGACGATGGTGCCGAAGATCGGAACGAGCGCGCCGAACTTGCGTCCGTTGACGTCCCATTCGCTGGTGGTGAAAAAGCCAAGACCGAATTCCTGCAGCGCCTCACGACCGCCCCACAACATCGAAAATGCCACACCCACCAGTGAGAACAACACGAACAATCCCGCTGCTCCCAGCAACCAGCGGAACAGGCGATCGTTGCGCGCATCACGGTGCGTGCGCTGGTCGGATGTTGGCAGGGGGAGGGTGGTGGCGTTCATGGGTTCTTGTTTAGTTCGTCATCCACGTGCAGACGGGACTTTGACAACAGCGGAGCTGGTCATCTAGTCCCTTCCATCACCGCCTTCGCGGAATTGATGTCTCGGTAAAGCCTCTGGATCCACGCCTTCACTTGAATTCACTCGCCCAATAAGCCTCCACCTGCGTCACCAATTCCGGCGGCAGCGGCACGTAGTCCAGCGTCTCCGCTTGCGCCTTGCCATTGGCGTAGGCCCACGCAAAGAAATCCTTCGCGGCCTTTGCGCTCTCTGCATTCTTCGGCTGCTTGTGCATCAGGATGAAGTTGGTCGCCGTGATCGGCCATGCATCGACACCGGGGGCATTGGTGATGACGAGGTTGAAATCCTTGGCGTTGGTCCAGTCGGCGCTGGCGGCTGCGGCGGCAAAAGATTCACGGCTCGGCTGGATGAACGCACCGGCAGAGTTCTGCATCGCGGTATGCGCCATCTTGTTCTGCGCGGCATAGGCCAGTTCGACGTAACCGATCGAACCTTTCACCTGGCGCACATAAGCGGCGACGCCTTCGTTGCCCTTGCCGCCAATACCGACCGGCCAGTTCACCGTGGTGCCTTCGCCGGCTTTCGATTTCCATTCCGGACTGACCTTCGACAGGTAATTGGCGAAGTTGAAGGTGGTGCCGGAACCGTCCGAACGGTGGACGATGTTGATCTTGGTCGATGGCAACGTCACGCCTGGATTGAGCGCGGTGATGGCTGGGTCGTTCCAGGTCGTGATCTTGCCGAGAAACAGATCCGCCAGTAGCGGGCCGGTGAGCTTCATCTGCCCCGGTGCGATGCCATCAATATTGACCACCGGCACGACGCCGCCGATGACCGATGGGAACTGTCCGAGACCGGCAGCTGCAAGTTCGGCGGAGTCCAGCGGCTTGTCGGACGATCCGAAGTCGACCGTCGCCGCCTTGATCTGCGCGATGCCGCCGCCCGAACCGATCGACTGGTAGTTGATCTTGGCGCCGGTGGCCTTGTTGTAGTCGGCAGACCACTTCGACATCAGCGGGAAAATGAAGGACGCGCCGGCACCGGTGATGGTCGCGGTGACCTGGTCGCCACTTGTGGGGGCAGGGTCGGTGGAGGATTGCGCACCATCAGCAGCAGCGGTGGGCGCAGGGGCATCGGTGCTGCCCTTGCAGGCAGCCAGCGCCAGCGAAATCGAAAGGGCGACAGCCGCAAGGCAAGCCGTGTTGAGGTTCATGCGCAGACTCCGTGAGCAACGAATGCCGGCAGGCGGCCGACGAGGTCCTGCTATGAAATGATGTTTTTGTTACATGTCGATGACACGGCCCGGGAATGCCCGTATGGCGGGCTTCACCTTGGTTTTCGACCGACCGCGCCGACCAGCGGGCAAAAAAATGCGCGGGCAAAGCCCGCGCAAAGAGGGGGTTACTCGTAGCTGATGCTTTTAATAATTCATGTTCTGCGACCAGTACGCCTCGATCTGCTGGACCAGCGCATCGGGGAGGGGCACGTAGTCCAGTTTCGTAGCTTGGGCGTCGCCATTGGCATAGACCCATTTGAAGAATTCCTTGGCGGCCTTGGCGCCTTCGACTTTCTTCGGCTGCTTGTACATCAGAATGAAGTTGGTGGCGGTGATCGGCCAGGAGTTCTCGCCAGGCGCGTTGGTCATCACCAGGTAGAAATCCTTGGCATCGGCCCACTTGGCGTTGGCCGCGGCCGCTGCGAAGGTCTCGTCGCTGGGATTGACGAAGTTGCCGGCAGAATTCTTCAAGCGCGAATACGCCATTTTGTTCTGCAGCGCGTACGACAACTCGACGTAGCCGATACCGCCGCTGATCTGCTTGACGTAAGCTGCGACGCCTTCGTTACCCTTGCCACCGATACCGAGTGGCCATTTCACGGTCGTGCCTTCGCCAACCTTTGATTTCCACTCGCCATTGACCTTCGACAAGTAGTTGACGAAGTTGAAGGTGGTACCCGAGGCGTCCGAACGATGCACGACGGTGATCTTCTTGGCGGGCAGCTTGACGCCGCCATTGAGCGCAACGATCGCCGAGTCGTTCCACATCGTGATCTTGCCGAGGAAGATGTTGCCGAGGATTTCGCCATCGAGCTTCATCGCGCCAGCCTTCAGGCCCGGAACGTTCACGACCGGCACAACGCCGCCGATGACTGACGGAAATTGAGCCAAACCGAACTTGGCCAGCTCGTCCGGCTTCATCGGCGCATCGGACGAACCGAAGTCCACGGTCCCGGCCTTGATCTGGGCGATACCGCCGCCAGAACCGATCGATTGGTAGTTGACCTTCTTCTTGGTGGCTTTGGCATAGTCCGCGGACCACTTCGACATCACGGGATAGACGAACGAGGCGCCGGCACCGGTGACATCGGCAGCGAACGCATTGCCTGCGAAAGCGGTCGCCATCGCGAGCGCGGCGACGCGGAATTTGATCGTGTTGAACACGGGGAACTCCTGGGAGGCTGGATCAGTGGGATTGAGGTGGGTGCACTTGTCGGTATTTCATAACGATTCGATGACAGCGGGATGTTGGCCGTATGACAAACACGTGACATCGTTCACCAAGGTTCATTGCTCTTGTAGAGCGGAGCTTGCTCCGCTGACGTTGCTGTCAAGCCATGCAGCCCAAGACCGACTCGAGATAGACAGGAAAAAAGGCGCAGCTTAAGCCGCGCCTTTTCATGGCATCCCTTACCGTGGATCGTTACCAGTAGAACTGCACGCGCGCTTCGAGGATATTCGGGCTGTCGTCGACGACCCGGCGTGCGGTGCTGATGTATCGGCTGCTGTCGACCTTCACGTAGTTCATCATGAACTTGAAGTTCGACCGCCAGTACCAGTTGATGCCTGCGGTCCAAGTGTCCATCTGGCCACCGAGGATGCCGTCGACGATCGGAGCCGAGGTCGGGGTGACGCCTGCACGCAGGCCGCCGTCGTCCAGATCAATCGTGTCGTAGCGAAGGCCAAGCTGCCACATGCCACTCTCGGGCTCGTTGGGCAGCGGCGTGGTGGGTACGCCACTCTTGTAGCCCCAGGTCTCGCCGGTGACGTTCCACAGTGCGCTGACATAGCCGCCGCTGCCGCTGAAATCGGGCAGCACGCTTTGCGTGCGGTCCGCCTCGGTCTTCATGAATTCGCCCTGCAACTTGACCGGGCCACCGACCCAGAACGCCTCGGCGCCGGCGGTGGTGATGCGGTCCGCATTGAGCACATTGCCGGTGTCGACCAATCGAGTACCTGCCAGATCGGCGCCCGGCCGCGTACGAAAACGATAGGCATTGTCGATGTTGAGGCCGTTGTTGACGCCGATTTCGGCGTCGTACGACACGTACGACAACCCGATGTGCAGGATGCTGCCTTTGTCGTTGATCGGTGCCCAGTAACCGCGGCCGCCAAAGCCCTTGCCCTGCGCCAGGCCGCGCGTCAGTTCGCGATCGAACGCGCCAACTGCCACGCCCCAGTTGTTGTCGCCGTAACCGCCGGTCACGCCGACACGACGCGCGACGGCCCAGGTGTTGGTGATCAATGCCTTGGAGATGAAGTCGTTGCTCTTGGTCGACGACAGTTCTTCCATGCTGTTGTTCTGCTTGAACTGCCCAGCCTGAATGTAATGGTTGCCATTGCCACCAATCTTGTACTTGATGTTGACGTCGAGGTATTTGTCGGCCTTGGCGTCGTAGCCCACGACCCACTCGAAATTGCCTGGACCCTTGCCCTTGAGCACGATTTCGGCGCGGCGCAGTTCCTGGTCGGTATCGCGGCCGTCCTGTGCGTCGCCGTTGAGGAGGGCGACGTCATTGTCGAATGCATTCCAGTCCGCCTGGACCAGGCCTTCGAAGCTGACTTCGGAATCGGCGATGACGTCGATTGCGATTTCGGCGTGTGCTGCCGGTGCGGCAAGCGCGGCCAACAATGCAACGGCAAGGATGCTCGGTGAAAGTTTCATGGGTATGCCCTGGGGCGCGGAGAGATGCTGCGCAGCGTAGGCCGTGAATATTTCGTTGCTGTGACAGATTGTCTTAATTTCAGGGCGAGATGGTCACAAAGACTGTCATGAAATTGCAATGGTCTTGTCGCGATAACGGCACAAATTGCGGATCACGCAGTGCGGGCACTCGGGCTTGCGCGCCTTGCAGACGTAGCGACCGTGCAGGATCAACCAGTGGTGGGCGTCTTGCCGAAAATCGTCAGGCACGCGTTTCATCAATGCATCCTCGACCGCGCGCACATCTTTGCCCGGTGCCAACCCGGTGCGGTTGGCAACCCGGAAGATGTGCGTATCGACGGCGATGGTCGGCTCGCCGAAGGCGGTGTTGAGCACAACGTTCGCCGTCTTGCGACCTACACCCGGTAGTGCCTCCAGTTCCACCCGCGTCCGTGGAACTTCGCCAGCGTGCTGTTCGATCAATAGCCGGCTCATCGCCACGACATTCCTTGCCTTGGCATTGAACAGCCCGATCGTGGCGATATAGCGCTTCAACTGGTCTTCGCCCAGCGCGACGATCTTCGCGGGCGTATTTGCGACCGGGAACAGGTTGCGCGTGGCCTTGTTGACGCCGACATCCGTGGCCTGCGCCGACAGGATCACGGCAACCAGCAGTTCGAAGGGTGATGCGTACTGGAGCTCGGTCTTCGGCTGCGGGTTGAGCCCGGCCAACCGCGAAAACAATTCGCGGATTTCAGCCGGGGTCAATCGCTTCGGGCGGCGCGTCGCCCGGGTCATGGTTTCGCGCGTGTAGCGGCTTTTGCCTTCGCGCGGGCCAACGCTGCTGCGGCTGCGGAAGGCAGGGACGAGCTTGCGGTGGATGTGCGACTGACGACGGATCGCTTGGCATCGCGCTGTTCGTTGCGCAACTGCAAGCGTTGTTGCCTGGCGCGATAGCGCGCGCGCGCAGCCAGCGCGGACAGGCGTGCGTCGCGCGTCGCGATCAGTCTCTCCACATCTGAAGCGTTCAATCCGTCCGCAATAGCGCACGCCATGCAACCGTTCCAGCACAGCAAACCGGCATCGATGGCGCGATCCACATTGTCGGCAGACACGGCTTGAAAGATTTCGTTCAGCGACACATCTGCGCGATCGCCATCGGTGCAGCCGCAATGCAAAGACGATGATCCCGCCACGCGATCAGCGTCCCTTGAAGTCCGGCTTGCGCTTGTCGAGGAACGCGCGCGTACCTTCGCGCATGTCCTCGGTCGAGAACACCAGGCCAAACTGCGCCGATTCGTATTCCAGGCCTTCCTCGATACCGCATTCACCGCCGACGTTGACGCAGTCGAGCATCCCGCGCAGTGCGAGCGGAGCGGCATTGGCCAGCTGCGCAGCCAGCTTCATGGTGTCCGCTTCGAGTTCGGCGGCAGGCACCACGCGATTGACGATACCCAGTTGCAAGGCGCGCGCGGCGTCGATCGGCACGCCGGTCAAACACAATTCGAGCGTGGCCGCGCGACCGGCGAGCCGCAACAAGCGCTGCGTGCCGCCGAACCCCGGGATCAGGCCGAGGTTGATTTCCGGCTGACCCAGCTTCGCGGTGTCGGCCGCAATGCGCAGGTGGCAGCACATGGCAAGCTCCAGTCCGCCACCGAATGCAAAGCCGTTGACCATCGCGATCACCGGCTTCGGCATCTTCTCCACGCGACGCATCATGCGCTGGCCGCGCAACGAGAAATCACGGCCTTCGACCGCGCTCAGGCCGGCCATCTCGGAAATATCGGCCCCGGCAACGAATGCCTTCGGGCCCGCGCCGGTCAACACGACCACGCGCACCCGCGGATCGTCGGCAGCCGCATCAAACGCAAGGTGCAGCGCGTACAGCGTGGCGGCGTTGAGGGCGTTCAGTTTTTCGGGACGGTTGACCGAGATGACACGGACCGCGTCACGGTCGTTGATCTGCAATGGCGAATCGGACATGAATCCTCACAATCGAAAGACAATAAACCCGCGCCGGGCATGGAACTTGCGGGCAGGAAAGCGGGTCGGAAGGGCAGTCGTCAGTGGCGGTTAAGCCGCTGCCCGGCTATCCTATCGCGTCCACTGGGGCGGTCTGACCGCCCCTTGCCATTCATGGCACTCACTCAATGGAGTATCGCTGCATGAAGTTGCGTTTGCTTGCCGCCGCTCTCGCGGCCATCACCCTGACTGCCGGCGTCGCTGTCGCGCAGGATACGACCTCCGAAAAAGGCAAGCTGAGCTATGCCTTCGGCTACGATTTTGCCCGCGGTCTCGCCGATAGTGGCGAGCCGGTCGATGTGAACACCTTGGTCAAGGCCGTCCAGGACGGTATCGCAAAGAAGCCGCCGGCAGTTTCGCCAGACCAACTGCGCCCCGCTATCGAGGCCTTCCAGAAGCGCCAGCAAGCCAAGGCTGCTACCAACAAAGCGGCCTTCGACAAGGCCTCACGCGAGAACAAGACCAAGAGCGACCAGTACCTAGCCCAGAACAAGGCGGCGGCTGGTGTGAAGACACTGCCCAGCGGCGTGCAATACCGGGTGGTCGAAAGCGGCACTGGAGCCAAGCCCACGACGGCCAGCACGGTGTCGCTGGAAGTGCTGGGTCCGTTCCCCTACGGCCAGCGCCCGACGCAGGCCCAGGCGGCTGACAAGCCGACCGTGAAGATGAGCGAAATCGAGATGCCCGCCATGCGCGAAGTCCTGCAGCAGATGCCTGCTGGCTCCAAGTGGGAAGTGGTGCTGCCGCCTGACAAGGCATTCGGTGCCGACATGCGCACAGGCTTCCCGCCGAATGTCGCGGTTGCGTTCGAGCTGAAGCTGGTCAGTGTCAAATAATTCACTCCATCAGTGACACCATTGCGCCGGTGAATGCCGGCGCAATGCTTTTGTGGCAGTCGCTATTAGATGAGCGAGCCTGTCCTGGATTTTCCCAAGTCATGAATGTGCATTTCCGAGCCGTGCTCAGTCCGTGTATCGGCGTTTGCACGCTCGATGACGATGGCCTGTGCCTTGGCTGCCACCGCACCTCCGCCGAGATCGCGCGATGGCCGCAGATGAACGATGACGAGCGGCTCAGGTTGATGGAAACCACGCTGCCTGTACGCGAATCGCAACGCGACTGATGCGCTCGAGTGCCGATCCTGCCCCGATCGACCTGGCGCGGATCGACGCAGCGCGCATACGGCTTGCACTGCATCCGCTGAGCTTGGCGCCCTCGGGTGCTGGCTGGAATCATGAAGAGCTGATCGGGTTGTTGCCCGACAACGTACCGGCCGCCGAAGCCGCAGTGCTGGTTGGCCTGGTGCCCCGCGCTGCGGGTTTGCAGGTCGTGTTGACGAGGCGCAACGACGGGCTGCGCAATCATGCCGGCCAGGTCAGTTTCCCGGGCGGCCGCATCGAGGCCGGTGATGCCGATGCCATGGCCGCGGCAGTGCGCGAAACGGTCGAGGAGATCGGTTTGCGTCCGGATCAGATCATCCCGCTCGGTTATCTCGACCCACTGACCACGATCACCGGTTTTCGCGTGCTGCCGGTGGTGGCCGTCATTGCCGAAGACTATGTTGCGATTCCAGACCCTTCCGAAGTGGCCGCTGTGTTCGAGGTTCCCCTGCAGTTCCTGCTGGCGCCGAACAGCCTGCAATCGGTCGAACTCGAGTTCGGCGGCCGCATCAGCCGTGTGTACGAATTCAATCGCCATGACCAAGCGCCCGATCAGCGGATCTGGGGGGCAACGGCCTCGATGCTGTTGAATCTTCGCGAGAGACTGGGAGCACTGCGATGACCGCCTGGACGACATTGGTGCAGGCCGAAGAACTGGCGGCGCAAATCGGCAATGCGGGAATCGTGATCGTCGATTGCCGTTTCGCGTTGGGCGATCCCGTGCAGGGTGAGAACGCGTACAGAAACGCGCATATTCCTGCAGCGCTGTACGCGCACCTCGATCGCGACTTGTCGGATCACGGCAAGCAGAACCAAGGCAGTCAGACCCAGGGCAGGCAGAACCAAGGCAGGCAGAACCAAGGCAGGCAGACCCTACGAAGACAGACCGATGGCAGGGTACGATGTCGAGATCAAACGTATATCACCCTCCGCCATGGTACTCTATCTTATAAAGATCTTACGCTTAA
>JAJAYW010000214.1 GCA_026786005.1 Lysobacter sp.
CGCAGATCTACACGCACGTGCTCAATCGTGGTGCCAGCGGCGTGGTCAGTCCGCTGGATCGCACCTGATGGAGTCGTAAGGTTGTGCAATACGGGTCAGGAACATTCGTGGTCAACAGTGCAGCGTGGCCAGGTCAAAAACAGCGGAGCAAGCGCTTACGCTCACCCTGAGATTGTCGAAGGACGCTCGACAGGGACTGGACAGGTGCGCGAATCAGCGCGGCTTCGCGGGCAGCGGGAACGGCGTGACGACGTTTTCGCCGGTCTCCGCATCGCGGATGGCGGACTTGCCTTTCTTCTCGACTTCCTCGATGCGGATGATGCTCTGCATGGGCAGATGCAGGATGCGCGCCGTGCCGAATTCGTCGCGCAAGCGCTCCTCGGTCGGGTCGACGACCAGGCCGTCGTGCACATCAAACACAAGCTCGCCCACTTCGGTAAAACCCCAGAGCGTGCTCGACGCGACCTTGCGCGCGTACAACTCGTACACCTTGCCGTGGTTGAGGAAGATCACCTTGTACAGGGGTTTCGCCATCGTCCGAGTATAGATCGCGGGTGCTTTCGCCCCGTTCAGTAGCCTTGCTGCCGGCGCATGCGCCGGGCGATGCCGCCGCGGACCGCGAGCGCGAAGACGCCGCCGAAGGCGAAGCCGCCCAGGTGCGCAACCCAGGCCACCGCGCCGTAACCGGGACCGATGTAGGCGAACACGATCTGCAACAACACCCAGATGCCGATCAGCAACGAGGCGGGCGCGCGCACGAATTCAAGGAACAAGCCCAAGGGCAATACCACGCCCAGTTTGGCGCGTGGAAACAACGCCAGGTAGGCGCCGATCACGGCCGACACCGCGCCGCTGGCGCCGATGATGACGCGGTCGGGTGCGTTGATCGCCAGCACCGCGGCCAGGTTGGAGAGGGCGCCGCCCAACACGAACAGGGCAAGGAACCGCCACGGTCCCATCGCACGTTCGGCCGGCAGGCCGAAGATCAACAGGAACACCAGGTTTCCGAGCAGGTGCGCCCAATCGGCGTGCAGGAACAAGGCGGTGACCAGGCGCAGCGCCCGGCCGTCGCGCACCGCGTCGCTCCACAGATCCGGCGAGGTCAATCCGCCGGACAAGGCGCCCCAATCCAGCACCAGGGCGCGGTAGGTCGCATCGGGACGTGCGATCACCCACAGGAACACCACCCATAGCAGCACGAACAGCAAGGGCGTGGCCCAACGCAGCGTGCGGGTCTTGCGCGATGGAATCGAGACAAACATCGGTTCGCATTCTCCCGTGATGCCGTGTCGCGATTACCCGGAGTGACGATCCGTGTCCGCGCGACGACAAACAAACCGTACCGCAATCGGCAGCAGTCGTATTGTTAGCGCCTGGTTAACGGCCGCGGTATATTGGATACGGCATCGTACGTCAGCATTTCCTACGCCGCCGGCGCGCTGGCTCCATCCCTTTCGCGCCTGGACCAGTGACCACTACTTCATGTCCTTCCCCGGAGACAACAGATGCAGCAGGTGACACGCGTGACCCGAATTTCCGTCCTGGCGCTGGCCGTCGTTGGTGCGCTGGCCGTTGGCAACGTGGCCGCGTCCGGTTTCCGGATCAATGAGAACAGCGCCAAGGGCATGGGCCGTGCATTCGCAGGTTCGGCGGTCAGCACTGGCGACGGCGCGGTGGTCGCGAACAATCCGGCAGCGATGTCAGGCACCGACCAGAACATCTTTCAAACCAGCGTCACCTTGATCGACCTCGACGCCGACTTCACCGGCAGCGGCACGGCGGCGGCCGGGTCGCCGTTGGCCAGCCCGTTGCGCGGTGGCAATGGCGGCGATCCATCCGGTGCGACCGCGGTGCCTGGGACATCGGCGATCTTCCCGATCCATGAGGAATCGGGCCTGACCATCGGCGGGATGATCAGTGCGCCGTTCGGCTTGAAGACCGAATGGGAGGACGGCTGGGTGGGGCGCTACAACGCGATTACGTCCGAGGTGACGGTGATCGACCTGACGTTGTCGGCGGCGGTCGATGTCACCGACCGCTTCTCGGTCGGCGTCGGCTTCATCTACGAGCGTGCCGAGGTGAAGTTGTCCAACGACATCGATTTCGGTTCTGGCATCTGCGCACTGAGCATCAGTTTGTGCACTTCGCCGACCCCGGCCACGGCTGCGTTCGGTCCGCAGAAAAACGATGGCCGCGTGGTGGTGGAAGGCGATGACACCGGCATCGGTTTCGTCGCCGGCCTGCAGTGGCGCCCGACCGACCGCTTGACCATCGGATATTCGCACCGCTCGGAAATCGACCACAACCTCACCGGCCGGGCCGACTTCAGCGGCGTGCCGGCGATCGTGGCCAGCAGCGGCCGCTTCAGCGACACCGATGCGACTGCGCCACTGACCCTGCCGAGCATCGACACAGTCAGTGTGATGTACCAGTTCAACGACGACGTAGCCTTGATGGCGGACGCCTCGCGCACCGGATGGAGTTCGCTGCGCAACGTCACGATCAACTTCGCCAATCCGCGTCAGGGCGCAACGGTCGAGGACTTCAACTGGGACGACACCATGTTCTATTCGCTCGGCGGCGAGTGGGCGATGAGCGAGAGCTTCACCTTCCGCGCCGGCGTCGCGTTCGATGAAACGCCGACCAACGACGTCACGCGCAGCCCGCGCCTGCCCGATGCCGATCGCACATGGCTTTCGGCCGGCGTGACCTGGAACGCCAGCGACACGCTGAGCATCGATGCGGGTTACACGCACATCATGGTCGACGACCCGACCCTCAATGGCGTGCGTTCGTCCAGTGGCTCGACGCTGACCGGCCGTTTTGATGCGCAGGCCAATTTGTTCGGGATTGGAGTGCAGTACCGGTTCTGATTGCCAACGCACGTAAAAAGCCCCGCACGAGCGGGGCTTTTTTATGGGCGTCGCAAGTCGCGAGGCATCGGTATTTGTAGGAGCGCACCTGGGC
>JAJAYW010000215.1 GCA_026786005.1 Lysobacter sp.
CGCGGCCGGTGCCTTGTTCCTTGATCAGGCGCGTGACGAAACCCACCGACTTCATCTCGTTGTGCGGGAAATCGATCAGCACCACGCGCTGCACGCCATCGGGCTTGGTCTGCAGTATGTCGAGCAGTTGCCGCGCGCTGCCGTAGATCAGGTTGGCCAGCGGCACGCGCGCGATCAACGCCTCGAACCAGCCGAGCAGGCGTTGTCCGATGACGCGACGGGCCAGCACGCCCACCAGCAGGATCACCAGCAACGTCGCGACCAGCGCGATCGTGGTCTGCACCCACGGATCATCGAACCATGCGAGCAGTTGCGGATTGGACGCCGCGATTTGCCGCGACAGCGGCTGCACCCAGGGTTTGCTCAAGTCGCTCAGCAACACGAACACGAACTTGACGACGATCCATGTCAGCCAGAGCGGCAGCAGGGTCAGGACGCCGGTCAGGAACAGGCGTTGCAGCGAGGAGCGGGTCGGGGGAGATGTGGTCATGCCGGCGATTGTAGCGAGAGGTGTTTGCAGGCAGGCAAGAGTGCGATGCGCTGTTGAGGACATTTCGGCTGAATGCATTGTCAGATCGCCGTGGAATTCCTCGCGATGACGACGATAGCGGCACCGAAGGACTGGTGGGTGCCCTCACCGCTCTACACGACGCCCAAAGCGCAAGCGGACTACGAGGCCGGTGAGGAGTATTCATATCTCCAGTTCGTCGGACTCAAGGGCAACGGCATGTTGTCGTTGATCGACCTTCCAAAGCTGGGCCTCAACTTCGACATCCCGGTGTTTCTTGTCCAGGGTGCGGAAGATCTGGTCACCGTACCGGAGGTTGCAAAACGCTACTTCGACAATATTGTCGCGCCGCAGAAGGTTTACGTGCTGCTTGCGGATACTGGACATGACCCCAATGCGGCCATGCTTGAAGCCCAGTACAAGATATTGAAGGAACAAATTGCCCCGCTGACAAAGTGAATTGCCCAGTTCGTCAACGCCGGCAACTCAAGTGCGGATGACGGCCAGGAACTTTACGTACTCAACGGAAAGGGGCGATACCCCATAAGCCGACCCGCGAAGGGGGTCGGCTCGAATGAATTGTCAGGCCGCTCACCGCACTCTTCGTGCAATTGATGCATATACAAAGCCGAGCACAGCGCCGTACATGACATGCGCGAAAATTCCGATCCAACCTCGCCCCATGGCAAACCACGGAAATACTGCCGTCATCCCGTAGAAATTGATCAAGTACACAACGAGGCCGAATGCAGCGCCTATCATCGTCGCCATGCTGACGGTACGTCCGCGAGCGATAAACGCAAACAAGAACGCGAGGATCACCGACAGCCCCAAGTGGATCAGCATCGCCACCATCATGATGCCGGCATCAAACGTCGCTGGCGGGGGCAACACGCCTTCGCCCATGCCAATGGCGGCGATCATGCGCGGCGGCCCCCAAGGGCTCCCGCCCGTAAAAACAGGCACCATGATCATTTCCAGCATCATGAAGACAGCGCCAGCAACAATCGCGGCCCAGAGTGCAGCCCTCGTATTGATGCGGGGGGCAACGGCAGTCGTGGGTTCATGCATCATGTGCCATCTCCTTTCAATGAGAGAGCGCAGGCTATATCAAAGCAGGGGAGCGTCAAGTGAGCGCGCCTGACAATTCATTCAAGCCGAAGCCACTTCGCGGCTCGGCTTGATTCAGTCGTTAGCCTCCAACGATGTCCTCCGGTACCAGCGAGTACACGAAAGCACCGGCGGTACGGCCTTTGAACAGTATGCGGTTGCGCGCCTCCGCCTCAAGAGTCGCTCCGATCTTGCGCGCGACTTTATTGCTCGCTACGTTCTCTGGAAGGACCACGATCTCGAGCCTGGTGAAGCCCAATTCGTTAAAGCCGATCTCAGCCGCGAGGCCTGCCGCCGTTGATGCAATCCCGGTGCCGCGATGTGCCTCACTGACCCAGTACCCGATACTCGCCATGTTGTATGCGCGATTGACGTGGTTGAGGCCAGTTCCACCTATCACCACGCCAGCGGCATTGAAGATTCCCAGCGGGAACTCTGCGTTGGCCGACCAACTTTCAAGACAGTGATCTACCCACTGCTCCGCATCATGTAGTGAATAACCGGCGTGGCACCAAGGTAGCGACCGGCTCAAGGAGTCGATGGAGCTGCGAATTGCACTGTACAAAGAAGAGATGTCGCTCCTCGCAAAGGGCCGGACAGTGATCTCGCCACGTTGTCGTTGAACTGTCATTGGTGGCTGACTATTTACAACTCACGCACCAATCGAAAACCCACATCGTCATACCCGCGCTCCGAAGGCAACGGCCGCGACCCATTCGTTCCGCGCCATGACGCACCCGTCGTCTGTCGCTGCCTGCAACTTCCCCCGCAATCCTGCAGCCACTCCGCCACGCTGCGCGCCGAACCACCGCTCGGCAATGCGCCCGACTCCGATGACTTCGGCAGGCGATAACGATGTCCCGAGCGCTGGCTGAGCCAGCGCGCGTAGGCATCGGCATCGGCCCACGACACGCAGACCACGGGTTGGCCGTCGCCTTGCTCAAAACCGGGCGCTTTCCAGCTGCGCGGCGCGACGATGCGCAGCAGCGAAGCGCGCTCGCGACACAGCGACATGGTCCGGCCTGTCGCCGCAGCGAAGCGCCCGTAATCACCACGCGTGACTTCGCCGCGTCCTGCCGCGAGCAAGCCCGAGTTGCTGCGCACCAGGACCATGCCCGCGTTGTCGCCGGGCAACGATTCGCCCGGTTGCAGGATCCTGCGCGCGCGCGCCATCAATCCTTTGGCCGCATTGCCCTGATTGTCCAATTGCGCTGCCAGTTCGGCGGCGCGGACAGCGGCATCGCGATCGTAATTTTTCTCGGCCGTGCTGATGCGCGCCGTGATGCCCTTCACTGCCGATGCCTGCATCCGCGTTAGCGCAACGGATTCGGTGCGACTGGTGTCCTTCAACAGCTGCGTTGCTCGCGCCATGTACTCGCGTGCGTTGGCGTCGTTGTGGTCCTTGAGCTGCTGCTGCATCTGTGTCGACAGCGCATCGATCAGGGCATCGGCAACGGGGGCCTGCCGGCCATAGCCGGGATCCAGGCGGTAGGCAGCGACGATGCTGTCATACGCATTGGCATCGCGCGGAGCAGTGAGGTTGCGCGCGCGGATGTGCTGCTCGGCGGCGGCCAGCAACGGTTCGGCCGTGGATTCGGGCAGCGCCCGCAGCATGCCGTCCATTGGATCCCCGCCTGCGTTCACCACCGCTTGTCCTGCGACCGCGGTGGGCGTCGGCAAGCCGGACGACGAGGACGGACCGATACTGAAGAAACTGGTGTCGCCGGTTCCGTCGACCGACTGGCGCAGGGCGATGCCGATCAACGCAGCGGCCACCAATCCCGTCGCGATCCACACGCCGATCGGCCAGCGCCGCACCTGCGAGGCGCGATGGCGCAGGAGTGATAGCAGCGCAAATCCGGGCGCGCTGGCGCGGCGTTCGACATCGTTCAAGGCTTGCAGCGCCTCGTGCGCCGTGCGGAAGCGCAGCCCCGGCGATTTCGCCATCGTCTTGTCCATGAAGCGCTGCCAATGGCGTTTCTCGCGCGGCAGCCGGGGCACCGGATCCTGCAGGTGCTGCATCGCCATCGACAACGCGTCCTTGGCGATGAAGGGCAGCCGGCCCATCAGCATTTCATAGGCCAGCACGCCGACGCTGTAGAGATCCGCGCGGCGGTCCACCTTGTCGCCGCGGGCCTGTTCCGGCGGCATGTACGCCGTACTGCCCACGGTCATGCCGGATGCGGTGACTCGCGGATCGTTGCTCTTGCGCAATGCGATGCCGAAGTCCGCCAGCAGCGGCCGCTCGGCTTCGTCGAACAGCACGTTCTCCGCCTTGACATCGCGGTGCACGACATCGCGCACGTGCGCATAGTCCAGCGCCGACAGCAGCGCACGCAGCGTGGCGAGTACGCGCGTTTCGTCATGCGTGAAATCGCGCTGGCCGACATGGCCACGGGCGAGGTAGGGCATCGCGTAATACGGCAACCCATCCTTCGTGCGACCGACGTCGTGGATGCCGACGATATGCGGATGTTCCAGGCGGGCGATGGTGCGCGCTTCATTCTCGAAGCGGCGGCGGCTGACCTCGTCGGCCAGCGCTTCGGGCAGCATCACCTTGATCGCCACTTGGCGACCCAGCGACACCTGTTCCGCAAGGAAGACCGTCGACATGCCGCCATCGCCGATGGCACGCAGCAGCTTGTAGCCCGCGATCTCCGGCAACGCAGCAGGGTTGCGATTTTCGTCTTGGATCACGGCAGACATTGGGTCCCTGTTCCCGAGTGGCAGGATACGCCGGGCTTATGCACCGGACGCAAGCATTTTCAGCGATTGGCCTTGCGCCGCACGTAGATTTGCTTGCGGACACGGGCGATGGTGCTGCCCTCGGTGTCCACGATCACGGTTTCAAACCACTGTAAATGCTTGTTGCCCGCACCAGTAGCTGAACGAATTGCGTTCAGCGCGTCCTCGTGCAACGTAAATTCCGCAGTGACGTTGCCGCGGCCCGGCTTGATGAAGTCGATCGCGCCGGCCCGGTCCCAGACGATGTAATCGGGGCCGAGCGACTTCATCGTCAGCAGCATCCAGAACGGATCGGCCATTGCGAACAAACTTCCACCAAAGTGCGTGCCCACGTAATTGCGATTCCAGGGACGCATGCGCAATTCGACGCGTGCGTACTTGTAGTCATGTGCAATCGCGGCAACGTGGATGCCGGCGAACAGGAACGGCGGCCACAGGTTGAGGGCGTGCCTCAGCGTCCGCGCAGAAACCTTGCGCACGATGTCAGACCAGCAGCAGCGACGACATCTTGCGGCGGTAGGCGCCGACCAGGTCCTCGTCCTCGATCACGCGGAACGCATCGATCAAAACCTTCTTCGGCAAGCCATCGGCGAAAGCGCGATCGCGGCGCAGCATTTCCAGGAATTGTTCGAGTCCCGCCTGCGACTGGCCAGCAACGATGCGTTGCGCACCCAGCAGATGGCGGGCACGCAGGTCATCGGCGTTGGCGGCAATCGCTGCTTCCAGCACTTCAGGCGGCGGTGCGTCTTTCAGCAGCGCGGCAAAGCCCAGGCGTGCGCGCGCCTTGATCGTGCGATCGTCTGTGGCGAGGTTGGCGGGCAGGGCATCGAGCAGGTGTTCGGCTTCGGTGGTCGCACCGGTTTTCAACAGCGCCAGCGCCAGGTCGAGTGTGTGCTCGCCCTTGTCGGGTTCGGCCTCGACTAGCTTGCGCAGGCGCATGACCTCTTCGTGCGGATCGGGCGGCGTAATCGCTGCTCCCTCGACAACATCGACGGATGTCTCCGCAGGCTCGATGCCGTGGTGTTTCAGGAATTCGCGCACCTGGCTATCCGGCAACGCGCCTTGGAAGACATCGACCGGTTGCCCGTCCTTGATCAGGTAGACCGTCGGGATCGAGCGGATCTGGAAGGCCGCCGCGATCTGCTGCTCCTTTTCGGTGTCGACCTTGGCCAGCAGGAACGCGCCGTTGTACTCGTCGGCCAGTTTCTCCAGGATCGGTCCGAGCGCCTTGCACGGCCCGCACCACTCGGCCCAGAAATCCACCAGCACCGGTATTTCCAGTGACTTCTTGAGGACATCGGCCTCGAAACTGTCGGTGGTGGCGTCAAAAACGTTCGGTTTGATGGGGCTATCGGCGGACATGGCGGGTTCCAGGATGCGATCAGCTGGAGATTGTGCCAGTCAGGCCGGTATCCAACCGCATGTAAAAAATACTTGACATAGATCGGAACCAATGTAACTTGTAGATTACATATAGTTCGTTTGGAGTGACATCATGGAATTGCGTCATTGGGGATTTGCAGGCCTGCTGGCCATGGCTGGCCTGGTGTTCTGGCTGCTGCTGGCAGGTCCATCCCAAGTGCTTGGGATCGACACCGGACAAGCCGGCACGGCGCTGCTGGTCGCGATCGCTTGGATCTCGATGTATGCCGTGTCCCGCCTGCCACGCGCCGGACTCGGCAAGATCGCATCGCCCGGCGAGTGGAAGGCCTGGATCGGCACCGGCTTCATGGTGGTGGCGATTGGCTACTTCCTGGCCAGGATGCATGTGTTCCAGGGCGCCGATGCCTTCCATAACCCGGAAGCCAGCAGGGTGGCTCGCAATCTGGTGTTGTTGCTGATCGCCTGGACGGTGCTGTCCAGCGTGCTGGGTTCGCGCTGGAAGGACGAGGTGCAGCAGGACGAGCGCGATCGCCAGATCGAAAAACACGCCAGTGGCTGGGGACGCACCGCGCTGATCGCATTCGTCATCGGCCTGGCGCTGATGCTGGGCTTCTCGCCAACGATCAAACTGCACTGGGCAACGCATTTCATGATCGCCAACCTGCTGATCGCGGGAGTGATGGTCAGTTGCCTGTTCGAGTACGCGGCGACCGCCGTGCACTACTGGCGCGACCGGCACTGAGGCGGACATGGCAGGCACGCCCATCGCCAATGAGATCCGCCGCCTGCGTTTCGAGCACGGCGAGATGACACAGGAAGCCTTGGCGCGCGTCTGCGGCGTGACCCGGCAGACGATCATCGCGCTGGAGGCCGGCAAGTACGCGCCGTCGCTGGAGCTTGCGTTCCGGATTGCGCGCGCGTTTGGCGTCGGCGTTGAAGTGGTGTTCCGATGGGAGGACGCATGAATCGCCTGGCGGGCTATTGCGCGATTGCAGCATCGCTGGTGTGTCTTGCCGCCGTGCTCGGTTTCGGAAGCGTGCTCGATGGCTATTCGCAGGTTTACCACCCGCTTGGGTTGCTGGGTGGCAAGGAAATTCCGAATGCACTTGCATTCAATCTCTTCGGTTTTGTCATCCCGGGCGGACTCGCCGCGATTGCGATTTCGAGCTTGCGGGCAAGCCTGCCATCGGCCGCTGGCTGGAGCATGCGGATCGGTGTGCAGTTGCTGGTGTTGTCCGCAATCGCCTTTGCTGCGCAGGGATTGGTGTCGATCGATCCGGCCGATCTCGGTGCACCGGGCAATCGTTATCACGCAGTGGCGTGGACGCTGTGGTGGATCGCGTTCGTGTCCGGCGCGTTGTTGCTGGCATGGTCGATACGACGCTATCCGCAGTGGCGGACACAAGCTTGGGTGTCGATGGGTGCAGCCATCACCGTGCTGGCATTTGCATTGTTTGCGGCTGGTGCGATTCCGTCCGGTATCAGCGAGCGGATCGCCTTTGCTGCGTGGTTCGGGTGGCTGTTGCTTGTTACTCGAAACAGCAGGCCATCGGCATTGCCGACATAGGCTATCGGATGACGAATTGTTCAATGACGTAGCTGCGGATTGATTTCATCGCAGCCTGCGTAGCACCCGGGATCTTGCATGTCGTACCGGAAATCCCCGGGTGCGGTCTGCGGCCTTACCCGGGCTGCGGTTGCAGGTTCAATCGAACTCGCGACGCCGGAAATCCCACAGCCCGAGCAACGCGACCACCACGCCGCCGATCACACCGGCCTGCATCACGAAGCCGGTCCATTGGCCTTCTCCCGCGACCACCTGCACCGGCATCGACCACGGATACCAATGTCCGAAGCGCGCCGATTGCGCCAGCAGGAAACCCGCGACGGTCGCGACCATGCCCACTGCAACCGACACGGTGAAGCTGCGCCAGCGGATTGCGATCCAGGTATGCAGCGCCGTGATCAACAGCGCCGCCACGGTTATCGCGGCGAGGCTGTCGATGATAAAACGCCAGGGGATCGGGCCACCGATTCCCGTCTGCGGCTTGATGGTGGACAAGAGCATTCCACCGGCAGGAATCAGGACTGCCAGCATCATCGTCGCCAACAGCAGCAGGCCGGTGAGTGCGAACAGCTTCGACAAGTAATGCGCGTGGCGCGGCACCGGCAGGGCCAACAGATATTTCCATTGCCGGTTGCCGTGTTCCAGGCCGGCCAGCAGCGCTGCCTGCAAGGTGATGAACAGCGGCAACATGAGGAAGGCCCACATCGTCAACTGACCCCGCGCGAAGTATTGCCAGGCGTCGTCCGCGGCAGGAACCGGCCGTTTACCCAGGTCGCTCGCCAGGAGCTGCAATACATGCAGCGCGGTGACCGTGAGCGGTGCGATCAGGCACATCCACAAGGCTAGGGTGCCCTTGAGCTTGAGCACTTCGGCCGACATGGCGCGAAGCAACACTGGTGTTTTCAAGACTCGGTCTCCGCCTGATTGGTGAGGTCGAAGAACAGCGACTCCAGGGTGGGACGCTCACGATGGAAGCTGCTGACATTTGCCTGGGATTGCACGAGATCGCGCAGCAGTTCCGCGTCGCTGCGCCGCGGTTCGATGATTTCGATGCGGCCGTCACTGGTGCGATGCGCCTGTTCGCCAAGGTCATGCAGGCATCCGATCAATACATCGTGTTGCGCGGTCTCCAGCAGCAAGCGACCACGAAGCCGGTCACGCAACGCGTCGAGCCGCCCCTGGTAACGCAGGCGACCCGCCTGCAGCACGCCGATGTGGCTGGCGACCTGTTCCACTTCAGCCAGCAGATGGCTGGACAGGAATACGGTGATGCCGTTGTCGGCGGCGAGGCTGCGCACCAATGCGCGCATGTCGAGGGTTCCGGCGGGATCGAGGCCATTGCCGGGTTCATCGAGGATCAGCAGCCTTGGCTCATTGAGCAGGGCCAGCGCCAGCCCGAGCCGTTGCCGCATGCCGAGCGAGTAATGCGCGACCTTGCGCTGCGCATCGGCACGCAGATCGACGCGTTCGAGCGCCGCATCGATACGGGTGTGCGGCGCGCCCAGCAGGCGGCGGCTGATTTCGAGGTTGTCGCGTCCGCTCAGATGCGGATAGAGCGATGGGGATTCCACCAGCGCGCCGACATCCTTCAACGCGCCTGCACCGATGGCGTTCGCAGTCTTGCCGAACAACGCGATGCTCCCCGCCTGCGGGCGCAACAGGCCGAGCAGCAGGCGGATGGTCGTGGTCTTGCCGGCGCCGTTGGGACCGAGAAATCCATACACGCCGCCGGCGGGCACCACCAGGTCGAGATCGATGACGCCGTGTTCGCCGTCGAAACGGCGCGTGAGGTGTTGCGTGCGGATTGCGTCCATGTCGCGCAGTATGAAGAACGCATTGCGGCGGCGACCGGGCCGCTGGTCATCATGACGTTCGACATTCGCGGTGTGCGTAGCCCGGGTGTGCGGAGCGCACCCGGGGCTTTTCGTGACGTGACGAAAAGCCCTGGGTGCGGCTTGCGGCCTTACCCGGGCTACGAAGCTCGAGGGATGCTTGAAAAAAGCCCTCATCCCGGCGAAAGCAGGGACCCAACTTTCAGATTGCGGAGAGTTGGTTCCCGGCTTTCGCCGGGATGACGATCTAGGGTTTGGCGGGATATATCAGGCGCGCGATGCCGATTCCGCCAGCAACGTGCCAATCTCCGCGCCCAGGTGCAGGTCGTCGACCAGGCCGAATTGCTGGCGGCGCAGCATGCCGCGGCGGTCGATGAGGCATAGCGTCGGCGTGCCTTGCATGGCGTACGCCTGCATCGTGAGTGGCAACGGATGCGAAGACGGATCGTCGTCGCGATACGCGTCCACGCCAATGGGATAGGCGATGCGGTTCTCGTGCAGGTAGACCTGCAAGGCATCCGGGGTCATGACGTGGTGATGCTCGAACACCGTGTGCAGGCCGATCACCACAAGATCGCTCTGCACAAAAGCCTGCGCGACCTTGAGGCTTTGCGGCACCGCGTGCTGCACGCAGCCGGGGCACAGCATCTGGAAGGCGTGCAGGAATACGGGGCGACCGCGCAACGCCGCCAATGACAGCGGCGCGCTGTTGAACCATCGCGACACCGACCACTCCGGCGCGGGCCGCTGCACGCTCATCCGTGCTTGAGCTTCAGCGCGAGGATGGTGGCCGACAAACCGAACGTGACGATGTTGGACAGGATCATCGGCCAGGAATGCAGCGCGATGCCATACACCAGCCAGAACGCGATGCCGATGGTGAACACCACGTACATGCCCAGGGAAATGCTGCGCGTGTCCCTGCTGCGGATGGTCTTGATGGCTTGCGGGACGAACGCCGCCGTTGTCAGCACGGCGGCGATGTAGCCGGCCCATTCCAGATTCATGGCAGTGAGGTTCCCGGCTGTTTGTAGATCGTTCCATCCTTCATCACGAAGTCGACCTTGAGCACGTTGTTGATGTCGGCGACGGGATCGCCCGCCAGCGCGATGATGTCGGCGCGTTGGCCGGCCTCGATCACGCCCTGGTCGTCGACGCCGAGGACTTCGGCAGCGCGGATCGTCGCTGACTGCAATACGTATGTCGCCGGCATGCCGGCTTCGACCATGTAGATGAATTCGCGCGCGTTGTCGCCGTGCGGGCCGACGCCGGTGTCGGTGCCGAAACCAATCTTGACGCCCGCTTGATAGGCCCTGGCCGCGGTCGCCTGGATCTGCGCGCCGATTCGCGCCGCTTTCGGACGCACGATCTCGGGGAAATAGCCGTCGATCTTGGCCTTGTCCGCAACGAAGCGGCCTGCGGCAATCGTTGGCACGTACCAGGTGCCGCGTTCCTTCATCAGCCGCATCACCTCGTCGGTCATCAGCGTGCCGTGTTCGATGCTGTGGACGCCGCCCAGCACCGCCCGCTTCATGCCCTCGGTGCCGTGTGCGTGCGCGGCGACCTTGTAGCCATAGTCCTTCGCCGTGTCGACGATCGCGCGCACTTCTTCGACGGTGAACTGTGGCGCATCGGCGGACTTCGCGTAGCTGAGCACTCCGCCGGTCGCGGTGATCTTGATCACGTCGCTGCCTTCTTTATAGCGCTGGCGCACGGCCTGGCGCGCTTCGTCGATGCTGTTGACCACACCTTCGGTGGGGCCGGGCGGGCCGAGCAGGTGCGACAGCTCCGAGTTGTAGCCGTTGGTGGGATCGGCATGGCCGCCGGTGGTGGCGATGGATTTGCCGGCGGCGAAGATCCGCGGTCCGCGCAGCAATCCCTGGTTGACGGCATCGCGCAGTTTCGGACTCACTTCGCCGCCCAGGTCGCGCACGCTGGTGAAGCCGGCCATCAATGTTTTTTCGGCATACCCGACTGCGCGAAAGGCGAAATCGACCGGGTCCAGGCGGAAGCCTTCGGAATAACTCTGCGGACTCGATTGTCCGCCGAGGTGTACGTGCAGGTCGGTCCAGCCGGGCAGGCAGGTGCGATCGCCCAGGTCGATGACGGAGACATCCGCAATCGGCGCCTTGCCGGCGCGCACATCGACCACCTTGCCGTCACCCACCACGATCGTATGCGGCCCCAGCATCTGGCCGCTGCGGCTGTCGAAGACCTTGCCGCAGTACAAGGCAGTGGTCGCCGCATGGGTGGGCAGGGCAGCCAGCAATAGCATCGCGATGATGGGTCTCTTCATGGTGGTCCTCGTTGCAGAAATCTTGGTGGGAATTCTTGGCCCGGGTGAGGCGCATCGGCTCTCAACAGCGAAAACTGGTCTACGGGGCTTTGATTTTGTAGGAGCGCACCTGGGCGCGATGACGCTCTAACGTTAACGCCCATCGCGCCCAGGTGCGCATCTACAAGAGCAGAAGGCAGCGGGATTGCACGCGTCGAGCATAGCCCGAACATTGGCGGCGTTTGTGCACTGCGGTAGGCTTCATGCTCTTTCCCCCGCAAGTCGCCCCTGTGTCCGCCGAACCCGTCATGTACGAACCGAAGGCAATAGAAGCTGCCGCCCAGCAATTCTGGAGCGGCACGCGTGCGTTCGAGGTCAGCGAGGACTCTCTCGGCAAGAGTTCGGCCAAGCCGAAGTATTTCTGTCTGTCGATGCTGCCGTACCCCAGCGGCGCGCTGCACATGGGCCATGTGCGCAACTACACCATCGGCGACGTCATCAGCCGCTACAAGCGCATGACCGGGCACAACGTGCTGCAGCCGATGGCGTGGGATGCGTTTGGCTTGCCGGCCGAGAACGCGGCAATCAAGAACCACACCGCGCCGGCCAAATGGACCTACGCCAACATCGATCACATGCGGGTGCAGTTGCAGTCGCTGGGCTACGCGATCGACTGGACGCGCGAATTCGCAACCTGCCGCCCCGACTATTACGTGCACGAGCAGCGCATGTTCGTGCGGCTGCTGAAGAAAGGCCTGGCGTATCGCAAGAATGCGGTGGTGAACTGGGATCCGGTCGACCAGACCGTGCTCGCCAACGAGCAGGTGATCGACGGCCGCGGCTGGCGTTCCGGCGCGCTGGTGGAGAAGCGCGAGATCCCGCAGTGGTTCCTGCGCATCACCGATTACGCGCAGGAATTGCTCGACGGGCTCGATGCGCTGCCGGGTTGGCCCGATTCGGTCAAGACCATGCAGCGCAACTGGATCGGCCGCAGCGAAGGGCTGGAGATTGCCTTCGATGTGGAAGGCGAGGACACGCCGCTGACCGTGTTCACCACGCGGCCCGACACGCTGATGGGCGTGACGTTTCTATCCATCGCCGCCGAACATCCGCTGGCATTGAAAGCGTCCGCGTCGGATGCGGGATTGGCGGCCCACATCGCCGAACTCAAGCAGGGCGGCACTTCGGAAGCCGAACTCGAGACGCAGGAAAAACGCGGCGTCGACACCGGCCTGCGCGCGCTGCATCCGGTCAGTGGTGAAAAGATCCCCGTCTACGTCGCCAACTTCGTGCTGATGGGTTACGGCACCGGCGCCGTCATGGCGGTGCCCGGCCACGATCAGCGCGATTGGGAATTCGCACAGAAATACAACCTGCCGATCACGATGGTGATCGTGCCCGATGAAGTGCGCGACGCGATGGCGGAAATACTTCTGCATCTCGCCAACCACGACGATCCGATGCGCGCCGCGCTAGGTGAATCCGGATCGATTGACGTCTATGACACCGGCGCCGCTGTGCAGGTCGTGGAGGAATTCCAACGTCGCATCGCAGAACATGGCGCGTACACCGAGCGCGGCTGGCTGGTGAATTCCGGCGAGTTCGACGGCCTCGATTTCCAGCAGGCCTTCGATGCGCTGGCATCGCGCTTCGAAGCGGAAGGCACGGATGCGCGCCGGGTGAATTACCGTCTGCGCGACTGGGGCGTCAGCCGCCAGCGCTACTGGGGTTGCCCGATTCCGGTGATCTATTGCGCGGCCTGCGGCGCGGTGCCGGTGCCCGAGGAACAACTGCCGGTGCTGCTGCCCGAAGACGTGCAGTTCATGGGCACCGGTTCGCCGATCAAGGCCGACCCCGAGTGGCGCAAGACCACCTGCCCGCAATGCGGCGGCGCGGCCGAACGCGAGACCGACACCTTCGATACGTTCATGGAGTCGAGCTGGTATTACGCGCGCTACACCTCGCCAGGTGCAGTCGACATGGTCGATGCGCGCGCCAATTACTGGCTGCCGGTGGACCAGTACATCGGCGGTATCGAGCACGCGATCCTGCACCTGATGTATTTCCGATTCTTCCACAAACTCATGCGCGACGCGGGGATGGTGGCTACCGATGAACCCGCGACGAATTTGCTGACGCAGGGCATGGTCCTCGCAGATACCTTCTATCGCGAGGACGACAATGGCGCGAAGGACTGGATCAATCCGGCCGACGTCGAGATCGAACGCGATGCACGCGCGCACGTCATCGGCGCAAGGCTAAGGACCGATGGCAAACCGGTACGGATCGGCGCGACCGAGAAGATGTCGAAGGCGAAAAATAACGGTGTCGATCCGCAACTGATGGTCGGCAAGTTCGGTGCGGACACGGTGCGGCTGTTCTCGATGTTCGCCGCGCCGCCGGAACAGTCGCTGGAATGGGATGAGGCCGGCGTCGAAGGCATGGCGCGTTTCCTGCGCCGCCTGTGGCGCGACCTGCACGCGCATGTCGCGCAGCCGGATCATCCGCAAGTTGACCCTGCGGTGTTGAATGCCACTCAGAAGGCAATGCGTCGACACATCCACGAAACCATCGCCAAGGTGTCGGACGATTACGGTCGTCGCTATTCATTCAACACGGCGATTGCTGCGTTGATGGAACTGCTCAATGCGCTAAACAAATTCATCGACATGAGCGACGAGGGTCGCGCGGTGCGCCACGAGGCGTTCGAGACGATCGTGTTGCTGATCAACCCGATCACGCCGCATTTCTCCCATGCCGCGTGGCAGGCGCTGGGTCATTCGCAGGCATTGATCGAAGACATCCCGTTTCCGAAAGTCGATACCGACGCGTTGGCGCGCGATGCAGTAACGCTGGCGGTGCAGGTCAACGGCAAGTTGCGTGGCACGATCGAGGTCGCCATCGATACGCCGCGCGAAGCGATCGAGGCGGCTGCATTGGCGGAGCCGCAGGTGGCGCGATTCCTTGAAGGCATGTCGATCAAGAAGATGATCGTGGTGCCGGGCAAGATCGTGAATATCGTCGCTGCCTGACTTGGTCGACATATCCCGCGTGGTGCGTCAGGGCAAGGCCTGACCAGCTGCGCTGTTGAACAGCGTTGACCAGCTCCGCTGTTGAAGAGCGTTGACCAGCTTCGCTGTTAAAGAGCTTTCGCGCTGCGCGCGAGTTCATTTCTTTTGAAGGGCGCAAAAGAAACGAACCAAAGAAAACGCCTTCCCCGAGGTGGAGCACAGCAGGCCGCTTGATTGTTACGAGGATTTTCCGACTCGGCATCCTGCCTCGGTCGGAAAACGGCGTGCATCCATGCACGCCGCCCTCCGGGTTATCTAGTCCGCAATGACTCACCAAAAAACGCTCGTCCTGAGCTTGTCGAAAGACGCGCTTGATTTTCGGCACGCCCGCGGATTCCGCTCGTCCCGAGTTGCGTGAATGACCGCTTATTTCCGGATCGAGTCCAGATGAGCTCCCAGATCACCAAATAGGCAGGCCAACTTGCCCTGACCGCCGCCCTCGTCCAGACTTCCCGCATGAAGAACTTCCTGTTTGCAGCGATATTTTCATTGGCCGTCGCCGGCTGCGGCTTCCAGTTACGCGATGCGCTGACGTTGCCCGCCGATCTGGGTCCCGTGCGCGTGGTGTCGGCTGATCCCTACAGCCCATTGGCAGAATCGTTGTCGCAGGCGCTGACGCGCATCGGCGCCACGCCGGCGGATGAAGACGCGACCACCGGCGTCGCCACGCTCGAGATCATTTCTGAACGCTGGGGCGAAACGCCCATCAGCCTGGACCAGGCGGGACGCGCGCAGGAGTTCACGTTGCGCTACGCGGTGGTCTTCGCGTTGCACCGGGGCGAGGGCGCGGACCTGCTGCCGCAGCAGACCATCGAACTGTCACGCGACTTCATCGCGCCGCCGACCGATTCCATCGGCAAGACCAGCGAGCGCGAACTGCTTGCGCGCGAATTGCGCCGCGAGATGGCGTCGTCGATCCTGCGTCGCATCGATTCCGTGTCGCGCCAGACCAAAACCTGACGCCGCACCGCATTCGCCATGGAACTGACCCCGGAGCGGCTCACGGCGCACCTCGCGACCGAACCGCTGCGGCCGGCGTACCTGATCGCGGGTCCGGAACCGCTGCGGGTACTCGAAGCGGCGGATGCATTGCGCGCGCAGGCACGCGTGCAGGGCGTCACCGAGCGTGAAATCTTCGAGGCCGATGGCCGCGATTTTGATTGGGATGCGCTCTCTGCCAGTTTTCGTTTGATGGGCTTGTTCAGCACTCGCAGGCTGATCGAATTGCGCCTGCCAACGGCCAAACCGGGCAAGGAAGGTGCAGTGGTCATCGCTGAGTTTTGCGACGATCCCCCGCCCGAGACCACACTGCTGGTGATCGGCGGCGAGTGGAGCAAATCGCATCACGGCAAATGGACCGAAAAGATCGCTGGCGTGGGACATGTCGTCTTCGCGTGGGCGATCAAGCCACATGAACTTCCCGATTGGATCGAGCGACGCCTGCGTGCGAAGGGGCTGCGCGCCGATCGCGAAGCCCTGCAGCAGTTGGTGCAGCGGGTCGAAGGCAACCTGCTTGCCGCCGCGCAGGAGATCGACAAACTCGCGTTGTTGACCGACGGCCAGATGCTGGATGCCGCGACGATGGAGTCGCTGGTCGCGGATGCCGCGCGATTCGATGTGTTCCGCCTGGTCGATGCCGCGTTGAACGGCCAGCCCGGACAGGTCTCGCGGATGCTGGCCGGACTCCGCGCCGAAGGCGATGCCGTGCCTGCATTGCTCGGCATGGTGGTGATGGAACTGCAACGCGCCGCCGCACTGGCGCGGGTCAGTGCACGCGGCGGCAATCTTGCCGGCGAGTTCAAGGCCCAGCGCATCTGGGATTCCAAGCAGGCCCTGTACCGCCGTGCGTTGCAGCGTCATCCGGCGCCGCGCTGGGATGAATTCGTGGTCGAGGCGGGCCGTGTCGATCGCATCGCCAAGGGCCGCGCGCCGGGCGATGCGTGGCAGGTGCTCGAACGCCTGCTGCTGGCCGTCGCCGAAACGCGCGCACTGCCGTTGCTGGCATGAAAAAAAATATAATCGCATGCTTGCTTTTCGTAGAACGTAGCCTGCTGCGCTGCTTTAAAAATGGATCACATAAAGGCAGCGCAGCAAGCTACGCTCTACAAAGCAAGGCAAGGACGCACGCGTGAATCCACAACTGCACGTCTTCTACGGCGGCACGTTCGACCCCGTCCACAACGGTCACCTTGCTGTCGCGCGTCACGCACGCGACACCTTGTCTGCGAACGTGCACCTGATGCCGGCGGCTGATCCACCGCACAAGGGGCCGACGCACGCCGATGCGATGCAACGCGCCTCGATGCTGGAACTCGCGAGCGCGGGCGAACATGGACTGGTCGTCGACATCCGCGAATTGCGCCGCCAGGGACCGTCGTACACCATCGATACGCTGCACGACATCCGCGGCGAACTCGGCGGCGATGTCCCGATCGCGTTGTTGCTGGGCGCGGACAGTTTTCGCGGCCTGCCCAGTTGGAAATCCTGGCGCGAACTGTTCGATCACACGCATTTTGTCGTGGCCGAACGCGCCGGTGACCATATCGAGGATGTGCTGCCCTCCGAACTCGCAGAGTGCCTCGCAGACCGCTGGACGGCATCGGTCGAGGCCTTGCAACACGCGCCTGCGGGGCTCGTCTACAGGCTGGAACAGCCGCTGCGCCCGGAATCGGCCAGTGACATCCGCCATCGCATCGCCCTCCAGCAGCCATGGCAGGACCGGGTGCCGCCGGCAGTCGCTGAATTCATCATTCAGTCGGACCTGTACTCAGGGCAGGCCGTCACCCCGGCTCCGCTATAATCGCGACCGTATTTCCAGCCCATACTTTTCAGAGCCGCCACGCCTTGACCACACAAGCGCAAGTCATCAAGTTCCGCCTCCCCAACCCGCCGCCCGATGTCGATGTCCTGCTCAAGCAGGTCCATGCCGCGGTCGAAGACCTCAAAGCCAAGGATGTCGTCGAAATCGACGTGCGCGGCAAGACCAGCGTCTGCGATTACATGGTGGTCGCCTCGGGCACCTCCACGCGCCACGTCAAATCCATCGCCAATGAAGTGGTGCGCTTCGCCAAGAAGCTCGACGTGATGCCGCTGGGTGTCGAAGGCGAGCGCGAAGCCGAATGGGTGCTGGTGGATCTGGGTGATGTCGTGGTCCACGTCATGCTGCCGCGCGTGCGCGAGTTCTATGCACTCGAGCGCCTGTGGACGGTGGGCGACCAGCCGCCGGATGAGCACGAGATGGAAGCCGACACCGACTATCATCGATAGCGCCTCCGCAGGATTGATTGATACGACAACGGCGCCGCATGGCGCCGTTGTCGCATGTAGCGACAAGGGTTGCGCCCGGAGTTTCGTTGGCCACACCACATCGCCGCCGCAGTCGCTACGATGCCGCCATGAAAGCCAAGCTCATTGCCGTCGGCGAGCGTGCACCTGCATGGGTGGCGAAGGGTTTTGCCGAATACCAGAAGCGGTTGTCGCACTGGTTGCCGCTGGAACTGGCGGAAATCGAACCGGGGATGCGCGGCAAGGGACGCGATGCCGTGCGCGCGATCCAGGACGAAGGCTTGCGCGCGCTGATGGCGCTGCCGAAACAGGCACATGTGATCGCACTCGATGGCCGCGGCAAGGCGTATTCGTCGGAGGAACTTGCGCAGCGCGTGGAACATTGGCGCGGGCAGGGGCGTGATCTGGCGTTGTTGATCGGTGGGCCGGAAGGGCATTCAACGGATGTGATCGAACGTGCTGAGGAAACCTGGTCGCTCGGACCGTTGACCTTGCCGCACATGCTGGTGCGTTTGCTGGTGGCGGAGCAGCTGTATCGCGCTGCGGCGTTGCTGGCGAACCATCCTTACCATCGAGGATGAGCGTCTGCAGATGGATGTCGTCGATGTCGATCCATTGGCCGTTTGTGGGAGGGGCTTCGGCCCCGACGCCGTGGCTGCAACAGCGTCGGGGCTGAAGCCCCTCCTGCACAGCTTTGGTCATCGGTCATGCGTGTGAATCATGCTTTTGTAGGAGCGCACTTGGGCGCGAAGAGATCTACCGATAAAGCCTCATCGCGCCCAGGTGCGCTCCTACAGGAAGTCGGTTGGTTATCGGGGAGCGTCAGCGCAGATTGAACGCGATCGGCACC
>JAJAYW010000216.1 GCA_026786005.1 Lysobacter sp.
CGGGTTGGTTTTTTTCCCGGGCGGGGTGGCCCCGGGGCCTATCCCTCCAAAAAACCCCCGCCCCCCCCCCCCCCGCTCTACGAACTCAAACCGTCATCCCGGCGAAAGCCGAGACCCAACTTTCAGATTGCGGACCTAGGTCCCGGCTTACGCCGGGATGACGGTTTTTTTTGGCTGCTGGGTGAAGCGTTGCGCCCCTACAGGCCTAGGGATCTGTACTCAGTGACTGGCCGCGACCGTTCCCAGACCCGATCAAAACCTTCGCGCAATTGACGCGCGCGGCCCGAACCATCCAGCGCCGATTCACCATCAAAACGGTGTCCCAGCGTCCGGAAGTAATAGCCGCCGCCATCGTTGACGACGAAGGCCGAGGCGTAGGCGCGATCCACCGGATCGATGACCTCCCGAAACGCAAACACACTGGGCAAGCGCTGGCCGAGCGTGATCAGCGGCGCCAACGCGCGTTGTGGCGCGTCGGCATCCTGCAACACCACGCGCACCTCGCTGCCGCGGCCATTGGTGCCGAAGCCGCGCAGTGCGTCGATCACGTCGGGCGCATCGAACAGGCCAGGGTCGAGTTCGCGGCTGTAGATGCGCAGGTGTCGACGCGCCTGCGTGATGATCGCAGTGACGATGGCGACGGCCGCTTCGCGATCCTCGATGGCGCTGGCGCCGTCGAGCTTGCGGCGCATCGGCTGATGATCGATGCCGGCTTCCATGAAACGCTCGCCGTGCGGCAGGAAGCCATGCCGCGCATAGAAGCGCTGCACATCCACCTGCGAATTCAGTGCGACCTCGCGCCAGCCCCGCTGTTGCGCCTGCTCGATGAGGGCCAGCAGCAGGGCATCGCCCACGCCCTTGTTGCGCCACTCGCGAAGCACGGCCATGCGCCCGATCTTGCGCTCCGGCGTCAAGCGGCCCGTGCCAATTGGCGTACCGTCGCCATCGCGGGCGATCACGTGCACGCACTGCGGATCCAGCGCATCCCACTCTTCCTCGATCGGAACATGTTGTTCCTGCACGAAGACGGTTTCGCGTACGGCGCGCAGATCGGCCAAGCCGGATTGGTACTCGATGGCTTCGATACGGAAATCGGGATGCATCGCACTCATTCTTCTTCTTCCGTCTGCAGTTGGTATTGGCCGGCCTGAAACAGTTCAAACACGGCGTCGCGGCCGGCATCGGACAGCTTGCTGTAGAGGACACCATCGACCCTGGCAGCGGCTGCCAGTTGCTGCGCATCGCGTACCGACATCGCAAGTGCATGGCCACTCGCGTACAGCATCGCGCCGCGGCCGGGGTGGCTGGATTTGCGCCACGCCATGCGCGACCACGGATGTCGCAACAGCTGCGCGTCGTGCTGCAGGTCCCATTCGATCTCGATCCGCGGCCGCATCTCCTGTTGCGCTGCAATCTCGCCGGAATTGCGGTAGGTGGTGATGAAGCTGCCGAACCAGTCGCCGAGGCGATCCGGATTATTCATGCGCAGTGCGTTCAGGGCTTCGACCACGCGCTGCATCGCCACGGCGTCGATTTCGTTTGGATCCCTGGGCGGCACCAGGTCCTCGTCGTGATAACGCAGGGCCTCATCGGCGTCGGCGGACAGCGTATCGACGAAATCGCCCAGCAGTTCCGCAGCCGACGGTGCGCGCATGCCGATCGAGAACGTCAGGCAGGCGTCTTCTGCCACGCCGTGATGCGGTACACCGGACGGCAGGTACAGCATGTCGCCGGGACAGAGTACCCAATCGTGCGTGGGATGAAACTCGCGCAACAGCTTCAACTCGACATCGTCGCGGAATGCGGTCGGGGGGTTGCTGGATGCGTCGACCTGCCAGCGGCGGTGGCCGTGCGCCTGCAGCAGGAACACATCGTACTGGTCGACGTGCGCGCCGACGGAGCCGCCCGGTGCGGCGAAACTGACCATCACATCGTCGATGCGCCAACTTGGCAGGAAATCGAAATGCGCGAGCAGGGCACGAATATCGACGTCCCACTTGTCGACGTCCTGCACCAACAGCGTCCAGTCGTGCTGCGGCAGCGTGGGGAAAAACTCTTCGGGGAAGGGGCCGTGTCGCAGCAGCCAGCCATCGCGCTCGCGGTCGTGCGCGACGATGCGGGACAACGCGAGCTCCTCGCAGGCCAGGCCGGCAAGGTCTTCGGGTGTGATCGGTGAGACGAAGTCCGGGAATGCGTTGCGGATCAGCAGCGGTTTCTTTTGCCAGTAATCACGCAGGAAATCGGTCGCGGGCATGCCGAGCGGCGGCAGCGCGGTGGCATCGATCTCGATGGAGGTGGACAACTTGCGTGCGGCTTTGCTCATGTCGCGATCTCATCGTAACCATGCCCAAGAAACTGGATCAGGCACCAGCCATGACCAAACGGATCGGCCAGCTGCACGATCCGTCCCCAGCGGGTCTCGCGCGTCGCGCCTTCCTGGATGGCACCGGCAGCCACCGCGCGTGCGATCGCCACATCCAGGTTGTCGACCACGACATCGCAGTGGAACGGACTCCAGTGCCGCGCGTAGTCGCGTTTCGATTGTCCTGCACCCACCGTGCCAGCGTCCTTGTGCAGCAAATAGATTGGCGCTTCTGCGCCAAGCAGCTCGACGGCATCGTCGCCAAAACGCCGCCCCGCACTGAGTCCGAACGCCGCGATGTAAAACGTTTCGGCGGCGGCCAGATCGTTGACGTCGATGTTGAGCAGGAGCTTCATTGGGCAGGATCAAATTTCGCGGGCGAGACGCTCGGCAAGACCGAGATACGTCGATGGCGTCATCTCGCGCAATCGCTGTTTGTACTCGTCGGGCAGGTCAAGGGATTCGACGAAGGCGCGCATCGATTCAGCTGTAATACCTTGCCCGCGCGTCAACGCCTTCAATTGTTCGTACGGATTCGGCAGGCCGTGGCGGCGCATGACGGTCTGCACGGCTTCGGCCAGCACTTCCCACGAGGCATCGAGATCGGCGGCGAGGCGTTCGGGATTGACCGTCAGTTTGTTCAAGCCACGCAGCAACGCGTCGTAACCGACCAGTGCATGGCCAAAGGCGGTGCCGAGTGCGCGCAACACGGTTGAATCAGTGAGGTCGCGTTGCCAGCGGCTGATCGGCAGCTTCGCGGCAAAGTGTTCGCACAACGCGTTGGCGATGCCGAAGTTGCCCTCGGCATTCTCGAAATCGATCGGGTTGACTTTATGCGGCATGGTCGAGCTTCCCACCTCGCCATCCTTCAGCACCTGCTTGAAGTAACCCAGCGAGATGTAACCCCAGAGATCGCGGCACAGGTCGATGGCGATGGTGTTGATGCGTTTCTGCGCATCGCTGAGTTCGGCAATGCAGTCGTGCGGCTCGATCTGCGTGGTGTAGGCGTTGAAATCGAGGTCCAGCGATTCAACGAAGCGTTGTGCAAATGCGGGCCAGTCGACATCCGGATAACTTGCGACGTGCGCGTTGTAGTTGCCGACTGCGCCATTGATCTTGCCCGTGAGTTCGACGCCGGCCAGTTGCGTGCGCTGCCGTTGCAGGCGCGCGACCACATTGGCGAATTCCTTGCCGACGCTGGTCGGCGACGCAGCCTGCCCGTGCGTGCGCGACAGCATCGGTAGCGCCGCGTGCTCATGCGCCATCGTGCGCAACCTGGCGATCAGTTCGTCCAGCTTGGGCAGCATTACGTTGTTGCGTGCCTCTTTCAGCATCAGCGCATAGCTGAGATTGTTGATGTCTTCGCTGGTGCAGGCGAAATGGACGAACTCCAGCGCGGGACCGAGTTCGGCGTCGTCCTTCAGGCGTTCCTTGATCAGGTATTCCACCGCCTTCACGTCGTGGTTGGTGGTGCGTTCGATCTCCTTGACGCGCGCCGCGTCGGTCGTCGAGAAATCGTTTGCCAAGGTAAGCAGCCGCTGCGTGGCGGTCGCGGAAAAAGGTTTCAGATCGACGATACCGGGTTCATTGGCCAGCGCCTGCAGCCATTCGACCTCGACCTTGACCCGGGCCTTGATAAGCCCGAATTCGGAAAAGATCGGCCGCAGCGCATCGACCTTGCCAGCGTAACGGCCGTCGAGCGGGGACAGGGCGAGCAGCTGGGCGTCGGACATGGCGGGCACGGGCGAGGGGACGCGCAATTCTAAACGGTTGCGGCGGTATGCTCGTGGGTGAGCGCCGCTTGTGTTTGCTCGTCATTCCCGCGAAGGCGGGAATCCAGTGACTTCCGTGCAGATCGCGATATCGTCGCGAAAGACACTGGATTACCGCCTCCGCGGGGATGACGACTGATAAGTTCATGAATTTCCGGAGATAACGCCATGGCTGCAAGCAAGGACAACAAGTTCCGCATCGAACGCGACAGCATGGGCGAACTGCGCGTGCCCGCCGACGCTTTGTGGGGCGCGCAGACGCAGCGTGCCGTCGAAAACTTTCCCGTGTCCGGTATTCCGATGCCGCGAGGCTTCATCCGTGCGCTTGGCCTGGTCAAGGCAGCTGCGGCGGAAGTCAACGGCGAGCTTGGTCTGTTGCCCAAGGCTAAGGCCAAGGTCATCCAGTCCGCTGCAATGGCCGTAGCGAACGGGGCGCATGACCCGCAGTTTCCGATCGACGTGTTCCAGACCGGTTCCGGCACCTCCAGCAACATGAATGCCAACGAGGTGATCGCCGCGCTGGCCACGCGCGCGGGCAAGTCGAAGGTGCATGGCAACGATGACGTCAACTTGGGTCAAAGCTCCAACGATGTGATTCCGACGGCGATCCGCGTGTCCGCGCAACTGTCCGTCATGGAAGACCTGCTGCCCGCGCTCAAGCACCTGCGCAGCACCATCGATCGTCGCGCGAAGTCGCTGGGCAAGATCGCCAAGACCGGCCGCACCCACCTGATGGATGCGATGCCGCTGACCTTCGCGCAGGAATTCGGCGCGTGGTCGTCGCAGTTGTCATCGGCGCAGGCGCGCATCGAGGATGCATTGAAACGACTGCGCCGCCTGCCGATCGGTGGCACCGCAATCGGCACCGGCATCAATGCCGATCCGCGTTTCGGCAAGGCGATGGCGAAAGCGCTTTCGACGATGACCGAGACGCGATTCGAATCCGCTACCGACAAATTCGAGGGGCTTGCGTCGCAGGACGATGCCGTCGAACTGTCGGGTCAGCTCAATGCGCTGGCGGTCACTCTGATGAAAATCTCGAATGACTTGCGGATGATGAATTCGGGTCCGCTGGCGGGTTTCGGCGAAATCGAATTGCCGGCGCTGCAGCCGGGATCGTCGATCATGCCGGGCAAGGTCAACCCGGTCATCCCCGAAGCCACCTGCATGGTCTGCGCGCAGGTGATGGGTCACCACGTCGCGATCACCATTGCCGGCGCGTCCGGCAATTTCCAGCTCAACGTGATGCTGCCGCTGATCGCGTACGACCTGCTCGATTCGATTGGGCTGCTCGCGAACGTCATGCGCTTGCTGGCCGACAAGGCAATCGCGGGATTGAAGGTGAACAAGGACAACGTCAATGCGGCACTGACGCGTAATCCGATCCTGGTCACCGCGCTCAATCCGATCATCGGCTATGAAAAAGCTGCTGCGATTGCGAAGCGCGCCTACAAGGAGGGCCGGCCGATCGTCGAGGTCGCGCGTGAGATGAGTGGGCTATCGGAGCAGAAGCTGCGTGAGTTGCTTGATCCACTTGCACTCACTAAAGGTGGAATACAGGGCGGCGGACCTTTGTAG
>JAJAYW010000217.1 GCA_026786005.1 Lysobacter sp.
GCGCGCGGCTGCGTGCCAACGGACAGGCGCAAGGCATTCCCGCGTGGGAAGGTCAATCGCTGCAGGGCAAGTCGATCCTGCTGTCCGAGCCGAATGGCCTTGGCGACACGCTGCATTACTGGCGCTTCGTGCCGATGCTGATGGCGATGGGCGCGAGCGTCGGTTTCCATGGCCCGGCCAGCCTGTTGCGCCTGCTCGGCAGCAGTTCCTGGCAGGTGCCGCTGCTGTCAGGCGCGATGCCGGGCGACGGGTTCGACTATCGCTGCGAATTGTGGAGCCTGCCGCGCCTGCTGCGCACGACGCTCGACTCGATCCCGGTTGGCGTGCCCTATCTGTTTGCCGAGGCCGATCGCGTGGCGCGCTGGTCCCCCTTGCTGGCGGCCGATGCCATCAACATCGGCATTTGCTGGCAGGGCAATCCGGCACGCAAGATCGACGCCCGGCGCTCGATCCCATTGACCGCGTTCGCACCGTTGGCCCAGGTGCCCGGCGTGCGTCTGGTCAGTTTGCAGAAGACGCATGGACTCGAGCAGTTGGCGCAGTTGCCCGACGGCATGCAGGTGATCGTGCCCGATGTCGATTTCGATGCAGGCGCCGATGCGTTCGTCGACACGGCTGCGCTGATGCAGGGGCTTGATCTGGTAGTGACGTCGGACACCGCGATCGCGCACCTGGCGGGGGCGCTGGGGCGGCCTGTGTGGGTGGGGCTTCAGTGGATGCCGGAGTGGCGATGGATGCTCGATCGCGACGACAGTCCGTGGTATCCAACGATGCGGCTGTTCAGGCAGCGTACGCGGGGGGATTGGGGGAGCGTGTTCGAAGCGATGCAGGCCGCGTTGCGACTGGGTGAGAGATAGCCCTCGCGACCGGTCGAGGGCGGGAGTCGCTTGCGGAGTGGGCTGGGGCAGTGAGCTGTTACGCGTAACATCGGCCAAAGCAGGAGAGACCCCATGAGCGAAATCGTATTTCTGGTAGAGGAAGCGCCCGAAGGCGGATTTTCGGCGCGCGCCTTGGGTGAATCCATTGATACCCAGGCCGAGACCTTGGACGCGCTGCGCGAGGAAGTCCGGGATGCAGTGCGCTGTCATTTTGAAGACGGGCAAGCGCCTGCAATTCTCCGGCTGCGATGACAGGCCCAACCTGATCCATGGCCTTCAACCTCCGTGAAATCTTCAAGGCGCTTGCCCAAGCGGAGGTGGACTATGTGGTAGTCGGCGGCCTCGCTGTCATCATGCACGGTCATTTACGCGCCACGCGCGATCTTGATCTGGTCATCGGATTGCAGCCGAACAACTGCGCCAAGGGCATGGATGCGCTTTCATCCATTGGCCTGCGGCCGCGCCTGCCAGTGAGCCTGGCCGATTTTGCCGACCCGGAAAAGCGTGAGGATTGGCTGCTAAACCGCAACATGCTGGTTTTCCAGTTGTGGGATCCGGCAAACCCGGAACGATCCGTCGACATTTTCGTGCGCGAACCACTGGACTTCGGCACCATGATGGCCGAGGCGGTGGTCAAGGACCTCGATGGTGTCCCGATTCCCGTGGCATCGATACGGCACCTGATCACATTGAAGCAGATGGCAGGCCGCCCGTTGGACATGGATGACATCGAGGCTTTGCGCCAGATTGCCGCCGAAACTGGCCAGGAGCTCCCATGACCACACCCGATCCGCTGCAATGCACTTTCGAGGACGCCCGGCGCGTGAACCTCCGCCAGGGCATCGCACTCAGTGCAAGCGCAAAAGTTGCCTTTTTCGAGGAAATGGTGAGCCTTGCAGTCAGGTTCGGCGCCCGCGACAGGCTGGCCGCAAGCCGAGTCCGCGAACCGCATCCAATGTCCGACGCCTTGGCGAAATGACAATTTCAATCGCCGTCTGCAAGGAGTTCGAGGCGATCAGCGAGCGGGGCGGGGTGCTCGGCGCGATGGACACGATGGACGCGGCGATGTTTGGGCGCGGCAAGATCCAGGAAGCGTCGATGGTCTACGACAAGCCTGATGGAAGCGGCAAGAAACACGATGGCTCGCTGCCGCTGGTCGGGGTCAACACGTTCCTGCCGAAGGAGCATGCCGGCGACATCGTCACCGAGATCGAGTTGATCCGTTCGACGGAGGAAGAGAAGGGGCAGCAGATCGAGAATGTGCATTCGCTGGGGCAGATCAGTCATGCGTTGTATGACGTGGGCGGCGAATATCGCCGCAACATGTAGCGCCGGATGTCACGGCTGGTCGATCAGATCAAGGAAGCACTGGCTGCGTTTGACGGCCTCGGCACTCCGCCCGCGTTGATCGGCGGCTTGGCCATGGCGGCTCACCAAGTAGTACGCGCGACGCAGGACGTGGACTTCCTGGCGGATGCCGACGATGCCGACGGTTTGCACGCTGTGCTGCTCGCACTCGGCTACCAATGCATCCATCGCAGCGAGGACGCCGCCAATTATGTGCGGGGAGACCAGGGGCTCGATCTGCTGTACGCCCATCGCCCGGTCGCTCGCCAACTGCTGGCTCAGGCAGAAACACGGGACACCGCCATGGGTCGTCTGCGTGTCATCAGTATCGAAGGCCTGATCGCATTCAAGCTGCAAGCCCACGTCAATGATTCCACCCGTACGCGCGACCTCGACGACATACGCGCACTGTTGCGTACCCACGGCCAGGCACTCAACATGGCCGAGGTGCGGGAGTATTTCACGCTGTTCGACCGGCAGGAGCTGCTGGATGCCTTACTCGCAGAAATCAACACCCCACGTGCCTGACCCGCCGACCGTACTTGTGCGGGAGGGCGGGGTGCCTTTCCGCCCGACGCCAGCCACCGATCCCTTGGCGGACTGGATGGATCTGATGGAGGCGATCGAGGTGCTGTGCCCGCGTTGGCCTGCGCGTGACCAGCCACGTGCGTCGCGGGGATTTGTGTTGTGAACCACTCCGCAGGTGTCTACGGGTTCGAGGCGATCAGCGAGCGGGGCGGGGTGCTCGGCGCGATGGACACGATGGACGCGGCGATGTTTGGGCGCGGCAAGATCCAGGAAGCGTCGATGGTCTACGACAAGC
>JAJAYW010000218.1 GCA_026786005.1 Lysobacter sp.
AAACATATGTGCTCGATCCTCGGAATTTTCGGCCTGCAGCCTGGCGATGACCTGAACTCCCTGCGCCGCCAGGCCTTGGAGCGCTCGCAGCGGCAGCGCCATCGTGGGCCGGACTGGAGCGGCGTGCATGTCGACGACGGCGCCATCCTGGTACACGAACGCCTGGCCATCGTCGATCCTACCGGCGGGGCGCAGCCGTTGCGTTCCGCCGATGGCGAGCTGGTGCTGGCCATCAATGGCGAGATCTACAACCATCGCGAGCTGGAGAAGGAACTCGCGCAGCCATACGCGTTCCAGACCGGCTCCGATTGCGAGGTCATCAATGCGCTGTATCGCGAAGATGCGCCCGCGTCCTTCCTCAATCGCCTCAACGGCATCTTTGCGTTCGCACTCTGGGACCGCAGCAAGCGTCGCGCGTTGATCGCGCGTGATCCGATGGGTGTCTGCCCGTTGTACTGGGGGCACGATCGCGAAGGTCGCCTGTGCGTGGCATCGGAGATGAAGGCGCTGGCCGGACTTTGCGCCGATGTCGCGCAATTCCCGCCTGGCCATTATTTCGACAGCGCGACCGCGGCGTTGGTGAAGTACTACGACAAGCCGTGGCGCGAGCACGATGCGACCAAGGGCGTCACCGTCTCGAAAGAAGAACTGCGGGATGCGTTCGAGCGCGCAGTACACAGGCAAATGATGACGGACGTGCCGTACGGCGTGCTGCTATCCGGCGGTCTCGATTCCTCGCTGGTCGCCGCGTGCGCCGCACGCTTCGCGCGCCGCCGCGTGGAAGAGGACGACACGTCCGAAGCCTGGTGGCCGCGTTTGCATTCGTTCGCGATCGGCCTGGAAGGTTCACCCGATCTGGCTGCTGCGGAAGTGGCCGCGAAGGCGATAGGTACGGTGCATCACGGTTTCAAATACACCTTCGAGGAAGGCCTGGACGCGTTGCCCGAAGTGATCCGCCACACCGAGACCTACGACGTCACCACCATCCGCGCCTCGACACCGATGTACCTGCTGGCGCGGCGGATCAAGGCGATGGGCGTGAAGATGGTGCTGTCGGGCGAAGGCTCCGATGAAATCTTCGGTGGCTACCTGTATTTCCACAAGGCGCCCAATGCGCGCGAATTCCATGAGGAGTTGGTGCGCAAGCTCGACGCGCTCCACAACTACGATTGCCTGCGCGCGAACAAATCGATGATGGCGTGGGGCGTGGAGCCGCGGGTGCCGTTCCTCGATGTCGAGTTCCTCGATGTCGCGATGCGGATGGATGCGCAGGCGAAGATGGTCGACAAGAGCGGGGCTGGCAATGGGCGCATGGAAAAGGCGGTGTTGCGCGAGGCGTTCGAGGGGTATCTGCCCGATGCGATCCTGTGGCGGCAGAAGGAACAGTTCAGCGATGGCGTGGGCTATGGCTGGATCGATGGCCTCAAGGTGCACGCCGAGACCAGCGTCAGCGATCGCGAGTTCGCCGCGTCCGCCTCGCGCTTCCCGTTCAATCCGCCGCAGTCGAAGGAAGCGTATTTATATCGCCGTATCTTCGAGCAGCACTTCCCGGATCCGGCATGCGCCGAAACGGTGCCGGGTGGTAAGTCGATTGCGTGTTCATCGCCGGCAGCGATTGCATGGGATGCGAGTTTTGCGAATGCGGCCGATCCATCGGGGCGCGCGGTGGCAGGTGTGCATAACGCGGCGTTGTAGCGTTTGCTTTTCCTTCTCCCTTCGGGAGAAGGTGCCCGAAGGGCGGATGAGGGCGCGGACTTTCAGATCGCAATGGATCCTCCTTGACAAGTCACTCTCCCGCCCTCAACTGTCGCTGTCGCGACATCTTCTCAGCTCTGCACTCCCTGTGGTCGCCGGCGGGAGAAGAAAGCAGGCATGGCGGCGAGCTACTATCTTTATGTAAAAGCAGCGGAGAGCGGCGATTATTTTCGGAGCATGTACGCTACTGTCGCCAACTGCACCACCCCTTCCTCGATGAAACCCGGTTGCTCCGCCAGGATGTCGCGACGCTCCAGCACCTCGATTGCCCATTCGCGACCGTACAGCTTCCGCACTTCATCTTCCTCGACCGAGAACGGCGGCCCGGCTTTCTGCGGTTGCGGATATTCCAGCGTAATCAGCAATCCGCGACAGCCGGCCGGTAACTGCGAATAAATTTCGCTGGCGTAGCGCCTGCGCATTTCCGGGGGCAATGCGATCAATGCGGCGCGGTCGAAGACACCGTCACATTCCGAAAGTATGTCGGGATCGAGCGCGAAGGCATCTCCGCAGATCAGTTCGATGTCGCCAGCGTTGTAGTGAATCCCATAACGCGATTCGCGAATCCCTGGCTTCAACTTGTGTTCGTCGAAAAACTGCTCGACTGCCAACTGCGAAAGTTCAATGCCAAGGACGCGATGGCCGCGTGCAGCCAACCACAGCATGTCCAGCGTCTTGCCTGCCAACGGCACGAACACGCGGCTGCTTTCCGGCAACTGCAACGCATCCCAATGCCGTTCGAGCAACGGCGTGACGGTGTCCTGGTGGAAACCGATGCGACCCTCGCGCCAGCGCTCATCCCAAAAAGCCGTTTCCATATGCGACTCCTGCGGTTCGTAGGGTGGGTCTCGACCCACCAGCTCTGGTCCGTGGATGCCTGGTGGGTCAAGACCCACCCTACAAATTACTCCGCGACCAAGCCATCCACTTTCTGCCAGCCCCGCGGCAACAATCCACCACGGCTCGCGCGAGCGCCCATGTATTCGTCCAGATCCCTGTACGAGAGCGTCATCGTGCGGGCGCCCGATTTCACCGACAGCATTCCACCCGGCGACACGACCGCGATCGCGATCACACGCTCGGTGCTGCGCTTGGCCTTGGGGATTTCAATCAGTTTGTTGCCCTTGCCTTTGTCGAGTTCCGGCACCTCGCTGACCGGGAAAACCAGCACATGCCCCGCGCTCGTAACAGCGACGACGCGGCCAGTTTCGACGTTGAATACCGTCGCAGGCTGCAGCACCGTTGCGCCGATGGTCAGCGACAGCATTGCCTTGCCCGCTTTCTGCCGGCTGGTCAGATTCTCGAAGCGGGTGACGAAGCCGTAGCCGTGGCTCGACGCAATCACAAAGCGCTGGTCGTTGTCGCCCACCGCTAACGCCTGGAACGACGCGCCACTGGCCAGTGCAAACCGGCCCGTCAACGGTTCGCCGTTGCCACGCGCCGACGGAAGCGTGTGCACTGCAGCGGAATAACTGCGGCCCGTCGAATCCAGGAAGGCAACCTGTTGCGTACTACGTCCGCGCACATGGGACAGCACGTCGTCGCCGTCGCGATACGACAGCGTGGCCGCATCCACATCGTGGCCCTTGGCCGCGCGCACCCAACCCTTCTCGCTGATCACCACCGTCATCGGCTCGCTGGCCACCAGTTCTGTTTCCCGCAGCGCCTGCGCCACATCACGCGCGACCAGCGGTGAACGGCGTGCATCACCGAACTTCTTCGCGTCCGCAAGCAACTCGTCCTTGATCAGCTTCTTCAGTTTGGCCTTGCTACCCAGCGTCGCCATCAGGCGATCGCGTTCCTTGTCCAGCTCGTCCTGCTCGCCGCGGATCTTCATTTCCTCCAGCCGTCCGAGTTGCTTGAGCCTGGTGTCGAGGATGTAGTCGGCTTGGGTTTCGCTAAGTTCAAAGCGCGCGATCAAGGCTGCCTTGGGCTGATCCTCGGTGCGGATGATGTGGATCACTTCGTCCAGATTGAGATACGCGGTGAGCATGCCTTCCAGCAGATGCAGGCGACGCTCGACGTTTTGCAGGCGATGGTTCAACCGGCGCGTCACCGTGTCGGTACGGAACAACAGCCATTCGGACAGCAGCATCTTCAGGTTCTTGACCTGCGGACGACCGTCCAGACCGATCACGTTGAGATTGACGCGGTAGCTTCTTTCCAGATCAGTGGTCGCGAACAGATGGCCCATCAACTGCTCGGCATCGACCCGATTCGAGCGCGGGATCAACACCACCCGCACTGGGTTTTCATGGTCGGATTCATCGCGCAGGTCTTCCAGCCACGGCAGTTTCTTCGCGCGCATCTGCTGCGCGATCTGCTCGATCACCTTCGATGGCGACACTTGGTACGGCAACGCGGTGATGACGATGTTCTGGCCTTCGCGCATGAACGTCGCCCGCGCACGCACGCTGCCGTGGCCGGTTTCATACATCGCCAGCAGGTCGGACGTGGCGGTGATGATCTCGGCGGTGGTCGGATAGTCCGGGCCGCGCACGTGCTCGCACAGGTCGCGCACGCTGGCGCCGGGATCGTCCAGCAGGCGCACGCAGGCGCTGACGATTTCGTTCAAGTTGTGCGGTGGCACATCGGTGGCCATGCCGACCGCGATACCCGTGGTGCCATTGAGCAACAGATGCGGCAGCCGCGCGGGCATCCACGTCGGTTCCTCCAGCGTGCCGTCGAAGTTCGGATCCCAGTCGACCGTGCCCTGGCCGAGTTCACCCAGCAGCACTTCGGCGATCGGCGTCAGCTTGGATTCGGTGTAGCGCATCGCCGCGAACGATTTCGGATCGTCGCTGGAACCGAAGTTGCCCTGGCCCTCGATCAATGGATAGCGATACGAAAACGGCTGCGCCATCAGCACCAGCGCCTCGTAGCACGCGCTGTCGCCATGTGGGTGGTATTTGCCGATGACATCGCCCACGGTACGCGCGGATTTTTTTGGCTTGGCGCCTGCGGCGAGGCCCAATTCGCTCATCGCGAAAATGATCCGGCGCTGTACCGGCTTGAGTCCGTCACCGAGGAAGGGCAGGGCGCGGTCCAGCACCACGTACATCGAGTAGTCGAGATAGGCGCGCTCGGCATACTCGCGCAATGGAATCTGCTCGAAGCCGTGGAAGGCGGGGCGGACGGTGTCGGTCATGGCGGTGGTCATCCGTGCAGCAGGTGTCAGTCGTTGCTGTCGTCAGTGGGCAGGTGCCGTTCGATTTCCATGGCGTCGTGCAGTACGCGGGCAACGTCGATCAACTCCGGTTGGGTCCAGCGAAAAAGCAAAAGATGGCGCGGTCTGCGGACGAAGCCATCGGCGTTCGCTGCACGATCCCGGCTATGCCGTAGATGGTAGCTGCGCACCTGTTCGCCCAGTTCCGACCGGGCGACGCTGCCGATACGCTCTGGTTCGGCGGCCACGTCGCGCAAAGCCGTCAGCAGCAGCGTCTGGTAGCGTTGGCGGGCGGCAACCCCGAAGCTCCGCTGGGTGTAGGCGAGCAATTGGACGATGTCGGATTGGGCGGCCGCGGCGAGGCGATAACGCCTCATGGGTTTCCGGTGCCGGCCCGTTTGTCGGCTTCCTCGCCCATCGCGGCAATGAAACCCTCCAGTCCATCGTGGTCGATCTCGCGATAGCGGCCTTCGTCGATGTCTGCAAATCCCACGCGCCCGGCCTCACGCAGCGCTTCCAGCCGGGCGGCGTCCACCGCCTCGCGGCGCTCCACCAACCGCAGACCCTCACGCATGACTTCGCTGGCGTTCTGATAACGGCCTGACTTCACCAATTGTTCGATGACGTGTTCGTGGTGCTCGGTCAGGACTACGTTGCGTGTGGACATGGGAATCCTCTGGTCCGTCGGTCAGGACGGTTCAAAAATAACATTTATGGCAGATTATGCCAACGACTATCAGGGTACGTGGCGAGGAAGACGAATGCGGCTAGAGGGCCTGACTTCGGGAAATGACTACGAAGCATCGTCGCTCCAATCCGATGGCTCACGCACAAATCGCGCAGTGCAATTCCTGCGGAGCGGTTTCATTGGGATGTCGCTTGATCAGGCACACAAAGTATATACTTTCTCGTATATACAAATAGGAACCAGTCCATGAGCACCGCACGCGTCTTCAAATCGGGCAACAGTCAGGCTGTTCGCTTGCCCAAGGAATTCCGGGTCAAGTCCACGGAACTCGAAATCTTTCGGCGCGGCGAGGAAATCGTGTTGCGAGAGCCAGGAAAAGGGTTGACTCGCGCCTTCGATCTTTTGACCAGCCTGCCGGACGATTTTCTTGTCGAAGGTCGCCATGACAACCCGCCACAACACCGCGAAGACCTGTAACACGTGGCCACGCGATTCCTGCTCGACACCAATATCTGCATCTACATCCAACGCGAGCGGCCGCCGCAAGTGCTGGCGCATTTCGCCAGGCTCAAGTCCGGCGATGCGGCGATCTCCGTGATCACCTGGGGCGAGCTTCAGTACGGCGCCGCCAGAAGCCAGCAGCGCGGCAAGGTCCTCGAACTGCTGCAGGCGTTCGTGTCACTGGTGCCGGTGGCGGCCATGCCCGATACCGCTGGTGAAAGCTATGGTGCGATCCGCGCCGCGCTGCAAGCCAAGGGCGAGCCGATCGGCAACAACGACCTGTGGATCGCAGCCCACGCCAAGGCGGCGGGCCTGACGCTGGTCAGCAACAACCTGCGGGAGTTCAAGCGCGTGTCCGGCTTGAAGGTGCAGAACTGGGCGGAGTGACGCGCCGCGCCGACGCACCTGTCTTTGCTCCCGGGCCGGTTGTCCAGCACTAATGAATGCATGCGGAGTTGCGGTAGCAGCTCAGCCGATTTTGCCGGCAATCGCCGCGAAATCCGGCCCGCGTGGCATCACGAACAAACAACGCCCGCCGCTGCGCTTCTCCCATAATTCGCCGATGACGCGCTTCTCCGCTTCGTCCGGTTGGCTCCAGCGGTCCGCTCCCTTGTATTCGACCACCAGGATGCGTCCGTCTTCTCTGCTGATGTTCCCCACGCTGGACGAGTCGCATGCGAATTGGGACAAGGTCAGCCCCGGTGACAAGGCTTTTGTGAGAGCGCGGGAAGCATTTCTGCAGAACCTGGAGGTGCGGATGCTGAAGACGCCGGAACAGTTGCCGGATATCGACGGCCACGACATCGTGCTGCTGTGGGATGCCGAGGACTACCAGCGCGGCGGGGATACCCTGATCCGGCACGGCAGCGAGGTGATCTGGCGCGAGCCGGCGCAGTACGAAGGGTACGAGCGCTTCATCGAAGTGGCCAACCTGCTGAAGCAGAAATATGGCGACCGGCTGCAGGATCTGGTTCCTTCGCGCAACAGCGAGCTCTACCTGTACGGGGACGCGCTGGGCAGTCCATCGCGAATTTCAAAATTCCGTGAGGAACTGGGCCTTTATCCGAACCAGAAGGCGATGCGCGACCAGTTCAAGCGATAAGACTCTGTTCGCGGTGAACCAGACATCCGAGACTCATGGTTATCGTCGTCAACTCCGCCAACGCGTTGACAGCGCCGCCGTCGCAACGCAACATACGCGCCCTGCACCCGCCCGGGTGGCGGAATTGGTAGACGCACTAGCTTCAGGTGCTAGCGGGGGCAACTTCGTGGAGGTTCGAGTCCTCTTCCGGGCACCAACATCGTCCGATAACCAATCGTTATCCGGCAGACGTACCAAAACCCCGCTCCGGCGGGGTTTTTTTCGTGGGCGCTTCACGTCGGATGCAGTTGAATGTGAAGAGAATGCCAGCCATTGACGACTCAGGAGCACCCATGTTTGGGCGTGAGCGACGCCGCGCCAACGGCGAAAGTGTCGAGATGACACAGTTGAAGGCCGGGTTGACTCCGGAGCAACTGGCCACTCTGGCGACCATGGAACAGTTCCGCTGGACGCTGAAATATGTGCGCCGGCCGATGTTCGAGTCACCGATACCCGTTGTGTTCGATCGCGGACGCCAGCGTTACGCCGTGCTCGAGCCGGACGGGTCGATCAACGAGAATCCAGGCTTCAAGATTCGCGATTGATTTGAATGGAGTGGTCGCTTTTTTTGTAGGAGTGCACCGGGGCGCGATGGCTTTACCGGTAAAAGCCCATCGCGCCCGGGTGCGCTCCTACATACACACCGACCGCGACAGGCCGTTGACGAGCGCCGTGTAACATCGTCGCGATGACCAAGCCCCCCAGTAAACACGGCGCTCCCGGCAAACGCGGCGACCGTGGCAAGACACCCGGCAAATCCGGTGTAGCTGCCCCCCGATCAGGTAGCGCCAAACCGCAGAGAAGCCGCCCCGCATGGATGCCGGAAGAGCCGGCGCCGATTCGAGGCCCACGCGGCAAGACCGGCGCGCAGGCATCCTCCCGACCCCCTCGAACAACTGCAGGCGTCCGTACCCCACCCCATGGGTCGCGTCCGCCCGACGGCAGCGATCCGCACGCCGCCCGCGAGGCGGCGCGCTACGAACAACCCATCGCCAGCCGCGAAATGATCCTGCAGGTGCTGGCGGCCAACGATGGCCCGATGGATGCCGACGCGCTCGCACAAAAGCTGGGGCTTGAGGCGCCCGATCGCGCCGACGCCCTCGACAAACGACTCGGCGCAATGCTGCGCGAAGGCCAGGTGCTGCAGAACCGCAGGGGCGCATACGCACCGGCCGAGAGCCTGGACCTGATCGCCGGCACCGTGATTGCCAATCCGGAAGGGTTCGGCTTCCTGCGCCCGGAGAGCGGCGCGGGCGACGATCTGTTCCTGCCGCCATTCGAGATGCGTAAGGCGATGCACGGCGATCGCGTGCTGGCCAGCGTCACCGGGATGGATCGGCGCGGGCGCCGCGAGGGCGCGATCGTCGAGGTGCTGGAGCGCCGGTTGAACCGGTTGATCGGACGCTTCACGCTCGAGTCCGGCATCAGCTATGTGGTGCCGGACGATCGCCGCATCCAGCGCAACGTGCAGATCCCGGTCGATGCGCGACTCGATGCGCAGCATGGCCAACTGGTCGTCGCTGAAATCATGCAGGCGCCCGACGCGCAACGCCCGCCGATCGGCCGCGTGCTTGCCGTGCTCGGCGACAAGCTGACCGCATCGCTGGCGGTCGAGGCCGCGATCCACGGCCACGAGATCCCGCATGAGTTCCCGCAGGCGGCGCTCGATGAAGCCACCGCGGTCCCACTGACCGTCGATGCGGCCACCGCGATGCAGCGCGTCGACCTGCGCGCAACGCCACTGGTCACCATCGACGGCGAGGACGCCAAGGATTTCGATGACGCGGTCTGGTGCGAACCTAGCTCTGATCCACGTGCCCGTGACGGCTTCCGGTTGATCGTGGCCATCGCCGATGTCTCGCACTACGTGCGGCCCGGCACGCCGCTGGACGAGGAAGCGACCAGGCGCGCGACCTCGGTCTATTTCCCCGGCTTTGTCGTGCCGATGCTGCCGGAAACCTTGTCCAACGGTATCTGCTCACTGAAACCGAAAGTTGACCGGCTGTGCTTCGTCTGCGACATGCAGATCGATCGCAGCGGTCACGTCGTCCAGTCGAAGTTCTACGAAGCGGTGATGAATTCGCACGAGCGCCTGACCTACACGCAGGTCTGGAACGCGGTTGGCGACGGCATTCCCGATGAGGACAAGTCGCAGGCGCAGGCATTCATCGGCGGGCTGATGCCGCAGGTCGAGCGCCTGCACCAGTTGTATCGCGTGCTGGACAAGGCGCGGCAAAAGCGCGGCGCGATCGAGTTCGAATCTTCCGAAGTCAGTTTCGTGCTCGGGCCGCAGGGCGAGGTCACGCAAGCAGGCATGTTGCAGCGTAACGACGCGCACAAGCTGATCGAGGAATGCATGATCGCGGCGAATGTGGAAGCGGCGAAATACCTGCTGGAGGCGCGGATTCCCGCGCCCTACCGCGACCACGACAAGCCGCCGGAAGCGAAGTACAACGACCTGCTGGAGTTCCTCAAGGAATTCCAGCTGAGCATGCCGCCGTGGGCGAAAGTCAAGCCGCAGGATTACCGGCAGCTGCTGGAAAAAATCCGCGATCGTCCCGATGCGACGTTGCTGGAATCGGTGTTGCTGCGCAGCCAGAGCCTGGCGGTGTACGCACCGGACAACATCGGTCATTTTGGTCTGGCGCTCGAGGCGTACGCGCATTTCACCTCGCCGATCCGGCGTTATCCGGATTTGCTGGTGCACCGCGCAATCAAGCACGCGTTGACTGGCGGCGATCCGGAAGCCTACATATATTCAGCGCATGCAATGGCGGCGTTGTCCCTGCAATGCTCGGAACGTTCGCGGCGTGCCGACGAGGCGCAGCGCGAGGTCGATGACCGCTATCGCGCGGCGTGGATGGAACAACACATCGGCAGCGAATTCGACGGCACCATCAGCGGCGTGACCAGCTTCGGCCTGTTCGTCGAACTCGACGAGTCCAAGGTCAACGGCCTGATCCACGTAACGCAACTGCCAAACGACTATTACCACTTCGATCCGATCCGCAAGACCATGACCGGCGAGCGCGTCGGCCGCGAATTCCGTCTGGGCGATCGCGTACGCATCGTGGTGCTCAAGGCTAGCCTGGAAGAACGCAAGATCGACTTCCGTCTGGTCGGTGAAGGTCCGGGTCGCGATCAATCCGGCGCTGGCGTGACGCCGCATCGCGCCGCCAAAGGCAGGCAGCGCCGGGACAGCGACATCAAGCCGAAGCCACCGCGTGGGCAACCGGCGAAACGGGCAAAGAAGAAGTATTGACGCGCTTCCTTCTCCCCTCGGGAGAAGGTGCCCGAAGGGCGGATGAGGGCGGGAGAGTGACTGGCATGTGAGCCTTCATCGGCCAGTTATTCTCCCGCCCTCACACCCCAAGGGTGCTTGCTTCGCGGCGTCCGTCGCTGCGCGCCACCTTCTCCCGAAGGGAGAAGGGAAAAAACCACAGCCACCAATTCAACAGATTCCAATAAAGATGACCAAAGAAAACCCCTGGATCGCCGGCATCAACGCCGTCGCATCCGCCATCGAGCACGACGCCGACAATGTCCGCGAAATCCTGATCGAGGCTGGCGCGAAGAACGCGCGCCTGACCGAAATAGAGGAGAACGCGCGCCGCAAGGGCATCGATGTGCGTCGCGTCGCGCTGCAGGCGCTGGATGGCGTCGTCGGCACCCTGCGCCATCAAGGCGTAGTCGCACGCTATGCCGCGGCTAAAACATGGGACGAAAACGAGCTCGAAGCGCTGGTCGAAGCCGCCGAAGGCAAGGCGCTGATTCTGGTGCTCGACGGCGTGCAGGATCCGCACAACCTCGGTGCCTGCCTGCGCAGCGCGGCGGCCGCGAACGTCACCGCCGTCGTCATCCCCAAGGACAAGGCCGTGCAGATCAACGCCACCGTGCGCAAGACCTCCGCCGGCGCCGCCGATCGCCTGCCGGTGGTGCGTGTCACCAACCTCGCGCGTTGCCTGCGAGACCTGCAGCAACTTGGCGTCTGGATTTATGGCTTGGTGGGCGAAACCGAAACGTCGCTGTACTCGATCGACTTGCGCGGAAATGTCGCGCTGGTGCTTGGTGGCGAAGCCGATGGCTTGCGCCGCCTGACCCGTGAGAACTGTGATGGCCTGGTGCGCATCCCGATGCCGGGTGCCGAATCCAATCAAAGCGTCGAAAGCCTCAACGTGTCGGTCGCGACTGGCATCACATTGTTTGAAGCCGTGCGGCAACGGCAGGAGAAATCACCGAAATGATCGACATGCATTGGTACGACTGGGTCGGCCTGGCCGGGACGCTGATGATCCTGGTCGCGTTCTTCATGCAGCAGATCGGCCGGCTGTCTGGAACCGCGCTGGCCTACCAGTCGATGAACCTGTTCGGCGCCGCCGGCATTCTTGTTTCGCTGCTCGGCAGCTTCAATATGGCGGTGTTCCTGCTGGAAGCGGCCTGGGTACTGATCAGCGCCTACGGTATCGCGCGCACGTTGAAACAGCGCCGGGTTTCAAACGCAGGGATTTCGTAGCCCGGGTGGAGCCGAAGTCGATACCTGGAGCTTTTCGTGTCAGGCACAGAGTCCTAGTTGAAAGCCGTCTCGCTCCACCCGGGCCAGCTAACTTCGTCCCGATCATTGAAGAGCCCCGGGTAGACCAGCTTCGCTGTTGAAAGCCGCTACGCTCCACCCAGACTACAAAAATCGTGACTTCACACAGGCATTCAGCCCCGCGGCCAGGCATTGACGATCTTGCAGAACACCTGCGCGGTGCGCTCGGCGTCGTACACAGCCGAATGCGCATCGTTGCTGTTCCAGTCCAGGCCCGCCGCCTGCACGGCGCGCGCCAGTACGGTCTGGCCATACGCCACGCCCGCCAGCGTCACCGTATCGAACACGCTGAACGGATGGAATGGGTTGCGTTTATGGCCGCTGCGCGCGACTGCGACGTTGAGGAAATTCAGGTCGAAGTGCGCGTTGTGGCCTACCAGGATCGCGCGCTGGCAGCCGTGTTTCTTGATCGCCGCGCGCACCGTCGCGAAGACATGATCCAGCGCCTCGCGTTCGGGTTTCGCCATGCGGAACGGATGGTCGAGGATGATCCCGGTGACCTCGAGCGATTTCGGATCGATCAAGGTCCCGGCGGCAGGCACCACATGCGCGCTCGCGCTTTCGCCGCAGACATACGCGCCTTGTTCGTCCAGATCGATTGGCACCACGGCGATTTCGAGCAGGGCGTGTTTGTTCCAGTCGAAGCCGCCGGTCTCGACATCGACGACGACAGGCAGATAGCCGCGGAAGCGTTCGGACATCTTGCGGAATGTTGTTGAAGATTCGGTTTGCATCATCACGCAAGCCTAGCAGACCAAAGTTTTTTCCCATGCTCTTTGTAGG
>JAJAYW010000219.1 GCA_026786005.1 Lysobacter sp.
CCGCCCCGCCCTTAAAACCTGCTTTGGCCGCCGCCCCCCGGGGCGCTTTGGGGCTGCCCCGGACCCCCCCCCCCGCGCCTCGGGCCGCTCCTACAAAGAGCGATTGAACTCTTTCACCAAATATGTGCGCGCAGGGATACATCACCGGCCGGCTGTGGCGCAGCCCACTCTTGCCCGCTAACCTGCGCCCATGCCATTCGCGCCACACATCCTGATCAACACACCCGAGATCGAAATCTGGCCAGGCGGCCTGCTGCGCGCGCGCAGCAACCCCGATGCGCGTGCCCTTGCCCGCTCCCGGCATGTGCTGCGGCGCAAACGCGACGGCAAGTATCTCGCCGCAGAACTGCCCGAAGGCTTGTTGCATCTGGTGCAGCGGTTGATGCACGAACCAGGTATCGATGACGCGCTCGATGCACTGGAGTCGATATCGATGCAGCGCCGCGCCGGCCTCGATGTCGTCGGCGAATTGCCATTGCATCGTCTGCTCGACCGCCTGGAACAGTTGGGTCTGGACGAAGGTTATGGCGAAGGATCGGGATTGGAGTTGATCGCCGAACCGTCCACCCTCGCCTTCGCCGGGTTTGATCGCTATCGAAGACCGCTGTGGCTGCACCGACACGCATCGCGCGCATGGCTGCACATGCGCGACGCGGCCCATCGCGATGACATCGTGCTGGAAGCGATCTCCGGCTACCGCAGTCACGATTACCAACTCGGTATCTTCGAGCGCAAGCTCGCACGCGGGCAGTCGGTCGACGAGATCCTTACCGTCAATGCCGCTCCCGGCTACAGCGAACATCACTCAGGCCGTGCGTTGGACATCAGCACGCTGGAGGAACCTGCTGCTGAAGAATCGTTCGAGAAGACGACCGCGTTCGACTGGCTTACCGCCAATGCAGGCGCATATGGATTCGTGATGAGCTACCCGCGCGACAATCCGCATGGGATTGTTTACGAGCCGTGGCATTGGTGCCACGGATGATTGTAATTACCGAGTAACCAATTGCCGCCGACGGATGCCTACGAATTGGCGGCTAATCCTGCGAACGCTTCGTCGGTGTTTTTGCGACAGCCGCCGCATCGGCAATGCGCCACAGATACATGCTCGCGTAGGTCCGGTACGGGCCCCACCGTTCGCCAAGCAATGCAAGTTCCTTCGGCGTCGGCATCGCATCGAGTTTGTCGACACGCTGCGCGCCCTTGCGGATGCCGAGGTCATCGATGGGCAACACATCCGGGCGGCCGAGGCGGAACATCAGCATCATTTCCACCGTCCAGCGGCCGATGCCACGGATCGGCACCAGTGCGGCCACGATGTCGTCTTCGGTCATCAACGACATCCGCTTGAGATCGGGAATCTCGCCGCGCGATTCGCGCAACGCGAGATCGCGCAAGGCCAATGCCTTGTTGCCGGACACGCCGCAAACGCGCAGCGCAGCATCGTCAATCCGGCCGAGAGTGTCGCAGTGGAAACGATCGCTGCCGATCGCGGTTTCCACGCGGCCGACAATCGTCGCCGCGGCCTTGCCGCTGAGTTGCTGGTAGAGGATCGCGCGCGCCAGCGCATCGACCGGATCGAAGGATTTATGCCAGCGTGGATCGGGCGCGATAGACCCGATCTTTTTCATCCATGTACCGAGCTTGCGATCGCGCTTGCACAGATGCGCAAACGCTAATTCCGTATCGAACCCGCGCGAATGCCGTGGCATGGCTAGACGTTGCGCATCGCATCGATCGCCCACACCACCCAGCCCGCGATCAGCAACGTACCGCCAAAGGGCGCAAGGCTTGTCGGCCATCCGGCCACCACGTTGAAAACCAGGCTGCCCGAGAACAGAAGCACGCCGAGGTACAGCATCGCCAGCGCAATCCGGCCCAACGTGTTGGTCGCTACAGGCGCGAGCACTGCGAGCGCAACGCCATGGCCAAACGCAAAGACTGCTGCGGTGTGGAGCCGCGAGAGTGCGACACCCTCGAACCCGTGCGCAGCATAGGCGGATAGCGCCACTGCAGCGGCAGCGCACAATGCGCCGTTGGCGGCGAGCCACGAGCGACGCGAAGGAGCGGTTTGCATCGGCTTGTGCTCAGGTGGGTGTGGCTTCCCGGGAGTCAAAACGCATCGCGCCGCGTTTGGGACGCGGCGCGGTGCGGATCAGCTGGCGGACAAGACGTCTTCCGCCGCGGTTACTTGATGTCCCAGTAAACGTCGAACTGCCCGGTCTCGGTAAACGCACCGGCCACACCCGACTTGTACGACTCGTACGGGCGATTGATCACTTCGTAACCCTGCGTCAACGCCCAGGCGCGCAGTGCATTGCGAACTGCCTCCAGGCCCGTGATGTAACCCGTGTACGACGCGCGGACGGCTCGGCGCGCCGGGTTCTGCACGTATTCCACCGGACCCTGCATTTTCAGCGCCATCGGCGCATCGCTGCCTGCGGCCATCGGCGCGGCGGGGGCGGTTTCGGCAGCAGTTGCATCCGCATCGGCGACATCGGAATCCGAATCATCAACAGGCGCGGGTGCCCCGCTCCCCTTGCGCACCAGCTGCGACACGTCGAAGTTGTAGGTCTCGCGGCCCAGCTCGTTGGTGACGATGCGCAGCGGACCTGCCGCCTGCAGCCCGTTGGCCACCATCGTGCGCTTGATCCATTCGATATTGGCATTCATCGAGGCTGCAATCTCGGCGTTACCGCGCGGGACCGAGCCGGAATTGACGAACAACACATGCTCGGCCGGCAGATCGACGGTCTGCAACCCGATCATGTTGCTGCCCGACAACGCGTAATCGATGTTGGGAACACTGGCCAGCATGTTGGTCAATCGCGACAGACCCATCTTGATGTTGTCGCCCACGAAGCGGGTCACATACAGGCCCGCATAACGGCCGAGGATGTCCCAGCCGTAATCCACGTCGTAGGACTGGCGGATCTCGACGTTGCGGTTGTTGCGGCCGGTCGGGCGCAACGTGAACACGCTGGCCTTGTCGTTGCCGCGGTCGGGGTTGGTGATGGCGTAAGTGACTTTTTCCTTGGGGATGCTTTCGGTGATCTTGTAACTTCCCGAGCCCACATTCTCTTCATTCGAGGTGTAGTCCAGCTGCGCACCGACGCCGGTCGCCGGACCGGACAGCTTGATCTGCATGCGTGGATCGTGCAGCACAAGCGGATTCCAGTCATCGAAACGGCGGAAGCTGTTGAGCGTGTCGAACACAATCGTCTGCTTGCGGTTGGTTTCGGTCTTTTCGGACAGGTGGCGGTGCGATGGCAGCACGATGCCGATGAGCAGGAACAGCGTGGCGACGATCGCCAGTGAGATCAGGAATTCGATAACGCGGGTCATTCAAGGTTCTCCAGGGCTGGCCATGGCCGGCTGGGTCGGGGATTTGGACAATCGTAACAAACCCGACCGTGAACGGGCCAGATCAGGGTATGCCTGCGCATTCCCGGATCACGTCCGGGACAGGCCCGCTGGTCGAAGCGTCAGACCAGTTGCAGTTCAAACGCCTTCAGCACCGCCCGTGTGCGATCCCGCACGCCGAGCTTGGACAGGATATTGGAGACGTGGTTCTTGATGGTGCCTTCGGCCACGCCCAGCGAATTGGCGATTTCCTTGTTGGAAAAGCCGCTGGCCATCAAGCGCAGGATTTCGGTTTCGCGGTCGGTCAACGGATCGGGCCGGTCCAGGCTGACGAACTCGTTGCGCATGTGCTCGAGGCCGGACAGCAGCCGTTGCGTCACTACGGGCTGTACCAGCGTGCCGCCGGCGGCCACGGTTTCGATCGCGCCGACCAACTGCTCCAGCGACACGTCCTTGAGCAGGTAGCCCCGCGCGCCGGCCTTGAGGCCCGCGAGCACCAGTTGGTCGTCGTCGAAGGTGGTCAGGATGATGGTCGGCGGCAGCGTCCCGGTCTTGGCCATCGCCTGCAGCGCCTCAAGGCCGGACATCATCGGCATGCGCATGTCCATCAGCACGACATCCGGATTGATCTGCGGGATCAGTTCGATCGCCTGTTGGCCATCGGATGCTTCGGCGACCACTTCAATGCCCTCGGCCAGGGCCAGCAGCGAGCGGATGCCTTGACGCACCAGGGTTTGGTCATCGACCAGGCAGACACGGATCATGCGGCAACTCCTTGTTCGGCGACGACGCAGGTCGCGCCATCGACATTGGCAGGCAGGCAGGCGCGCAGGCAGAAGCCTCCGCCCAGCCGGGATTCGACATCCAGCGTCCCTTCGTATTGCTGCAGGCGCTCACGCATGCCACGCAGTCCGTTGCCGGGAAGGATCATCTCCACGCCGTCGCCATCATCGCGCGCCTCGATCTCGACACGTTCGTGGACGCGTTTGACGTCGATCCAGAGGTTGTTGGCATTGGCGTGGCGGACGGCGTTGGTAATGATTTCCTGGGTGCAGCGCAGCAGCACATGGGCGCGTTCGGGATCGTCGAGCGTCAGTGGCTCTTCGATCCGCATATGGATGTTCAGCGTCGGGACGTTTTCCGCCAACGGCCGCAGTGCAGCGCCCAGGTCGATGGCGCCGCCCTCACGCAAATGGCTGACGGCTTCACGGACGTCTGTCAGCAGCAATTTGGCCAGCGTCTGCGCTTGGCGGACATGGTCCTGCACTTTGCCGGCCGACAGATGGCTGGCGACTTCCAGGTTCAGGCTCAGCGCGGTGAGGTGATGGCCAAGCAGGTCGTGCAGTTCGCGGGAGATGCGGGTGCGTTCGTTGACGCGGGCGCTTTCAGCCAGCAGGGCGCGGGTCGCACGCAGTTCCGAGTTCAGGCGTCGCTGATCGTCCCACGCCAGCGCCTGTTGCCGGGCGACCAGGCTGGTCACGAACACGAAACCGGCGAATCCGGCATACAGCACCGACTGCATCAGCGCTTCAAGCAGTGGAAAATCCAGCCTGACGAAGACCGGCACGATCGCCAACTGGCTCAGCACGAGCCATGCGATCGCAGCGGATAGCGGCAGCAACCACGGCAGCACGCACGCGCCTACCATCAGCAGCACGCTGCCGAGCCCGCTTGCGTTGTAGTAACTGACCGCCACGGCCGAGCCCGTCATCGCCAACAGCAATACGAAATCGAAGGAGCGGATCCTGCGGCCGCCCATGGTGCGCGTCAGCCACCCGTAACAGAGGCCGAATGCCACGTACGCCAGCCAGCCTTTCCATGACATCGCCACCAGCCCGACGGCTTCTTCGCCCTGCAACGAGGGCGACGACACCAGCGACGTGTAGGCTAACGGCACGCCGACGGCAGCCCAGGTAAACAGGCCGGCGTAGCGGAGCAGCCGCGTGTGGATCATGTGCCCGAACATGACCCCATCTTAGGCCGTTTGCACCACCCGCCGAGTGCACCGAAAGTCATGGGTCGCCCATGCTGGCGGTCGCGGTCGCGGCGTGGCGCATGCGATAATCCTTGCTCAAGGCCGTCGCGCCAGGTTCGCGACGACGACCGACCACCCTCGAGCAACGGAGTCAGGAATGTCGATTGTTGTCCGCGACGTGCGCGAGCACGAGCTGGATTCCGTCCTTGCTTTGAATAACGCCGCTGGTCCCGCCATCCTGCCGCTCGATGCGGCGAAGCTGCGCCAGTTCTATGACACCGCTGAATATTTCCGCGTCGCCGAACGCGATGGCAACCTTGCCGGCTTCCTGATCGGCCTGGGTTCGACCGTCGCGCACGACAGCGCCAACTTCCAGTGGTTCTGCAAGCGCTATCCGTATTTCCTGTACATCGACCGCATTGCCGTGGCCAGCCGCCGGCGCGGCGGTGGTCTGGGTCGTGCGTTCTATGCCGATGTGCAGAGCTATGCCGAATTGCGTTATCCGCACCTTGCCTGCGAAGTGTTTTTGGAGAACGGCAACGATCCCGCACTGCTGTTCCACGGCAGTTTCGGATTTCTCGAAGTCGGCCAGAACATGCAGGGCAACGGCGTGCGCGCGGCGATGTTGATGAAGGAGTTGTGCAGCTACCAATGGGTGCACGAAACCTATGGCGAACAGCTGCCGCAAACACCTTGGCTCAGTGCGCCGCGCCGCGCCGCCATCGAACAGCGGCCGACGGGCACCTGACGCGTGGCCAGTACACAGGTCGACTACGCACAAGCGGGCGAGTTGAAGATTGGCCAGGTCGGCATCGCCAACCTGCGAATCCGCACGCTCGATGTCGCGCAGCTGACCGAGGAGATGCGCGAACGCGTGCAGCGCGCGCCCAAGCTGTTCGGCCGCGCCGCGGTCATCGTCGATTTCGGTGGGTTGGCGAAGACACCCGATCTGCCGACGGCACGCGCGTTGCTCGAAGGCTTGCGCGCGGCGGGTGTGCTTCCGCTCGCACTCGCGTACGGCACGTCGGAAAACGATGCATTGGCGCAGGAACTCGGGTTGCCGTTGCTGTCCAAATTCCGCGCGCAGTACGAAACATCCGAAGTCGCATCCACAGCTGCCTCTGTCGGAGGGGTTTAAGCCCAGACACCTGCAAGGGTTGTCGGGGCTGAAACCCCTCCTGCAAAAGCATCCGCTGCTTCCGGTGGGCCTGGCCTGATCCAGACAGCGCCGGTGCGTTCGGGACAACAGGTGTACGCGGAGAATCGCGACCTGACCGTACTGACTGCGGTTGGCGCGGGCGCCGAAGTGATCGCCGATGGCTCGATCCATATCTACGGCGCGCTGCGCGGCCGCGCATTGGCTGGCGCGCAAGGCAACGAGAACGCGCGTATTTTTTGCCGTGAATTCCAGGCTGAACTGGTCGCCGTCGCCGGCCACTACAAGGTGCTGGAAGAGATTCCCAAGGAGCTGCGCGGCAAGGCTGTGCAGATCTGGCTCGACAACGAACAATTGCATATTGCCGCGCTCGACTGAGCGCACACCAGGAGAAGTGTTTTGGCGGAAATCATCGTAGTCACATCCGGCAAGGGTGGCGTGGGCAAGACCACGACCAGCGCCAGCCTCGCCTGTGGCCTTGCGCGGTATGGCAAGAAAGTCGCCGTGATCGACTTCGACGTCGGCCTGCGCAATCTCGACCTGATCATGGGCTGCGAGCGCCGCGTGGTGTACGACTTCGTCAACGTCATCCAGGGGGAAGCCTCGCTCAAGCAGTCGCTGATCAAGGACAAGCGTTACGACAACCTGCACATCCTCGCGGCGTCGCAGACGCGCGACAAGGACGCGCTGACCAAGGAAGGCGTGCAGAAGGTGCTCGACGACCTCGCCGAGGAAGGGTTCGATTACATCGTCTGCGATTCGCCGGCCGGCATCGAGAAAGGCGCGTTCCTGGCCATGTATTTCGCCGACCAGGCCGTGGTCGTGGTCAACCCGGAAGTGTCCTCGGTGCGCGACTCCGACCGCATCCTCGGTCTGCTCGCATCGAAGACGCGCCGCGCCGAGAACGGCGAACGCGTCAAGGAGCATCTGCTGCTGACCCGCTACAGCCCGCAGCGCGTCGACGCCGGCGAGATGCTATCGATCGGCGATGTCGAGGAAGTGCTCGGGCTCAAGACCATCGGCGTGATTCCCGAATCTGGCGACGTGCTCAACGCATCGAACAAGGGTGAGCCGGTGATCCTCGACATGGAATCGCCCGCAGGCCAAGCCTACGACGATGCCGTCGCGCGGTTGATGGGCGAAACCCGCCCGATGCGCTTCACCCAGTACGAGAAGAAGGGCTTCTTCAGCAAGCTCTTCGGGGGTTGATGCATGGGGCTCTTCGATTTCCTCAAGACGAAGAAGAACACCGCCTCGATCGCCAAAGATCGCCTGCGCATCATCATCGCGCAGGAACGTTCAAGCCACGGCGGCCCCGATTACCTGCCGCTGCTGCGCCGCGAACTGCTGGAAGTGATCCGCAAGTACGTCAGCATCGATGTCGACGCGGTCAAGGTCGACGTGGTCAAGGAAGGCGACCACGACGTGCTGGATATTTCCGTCGCGCTGCCCGACGGCCGCGCCTCTGCGGCGTGATCTGGGGCTTTCGTGGGTGTGAATGAAGCCACATACACAACCACCATGAATAACGTGTTGCTGCTGCGCGACATCATGTTCGACGATGTCGCGGCATTGCTCGCCAGCTACGGCCTGCATCTCGAACATGTCAAGGATGACGCGCCGATCCCCGGCAGTTACTGGGGCGAACCCGAAGCCGGCGTCATCGCCTGCACCGTCTACGCCCGCAGCGACACTCCGGTGCATTCGGTGTTGCACGAAACCGCGCATCTCATCGTGTTGCCACCCGAACGCCGTGGCGCCGTGCACACCGATGCGACCGATTCGGTTGAAGAAGAGGACGCCGTCTGCGTGCTCCAGGCACTGCTCGGAGACGCCCTCTCCGGTGTCGGCGCGGCCCGCGTGCTGGCCGACATGGACGCCTGGGGCTATACCTTTCGGCTTGGATCAGCGCACGCCTACTTCGAGCGCGACGCCGATACAGCCTGGGAATGGCTACATGCACGCGACCTGGCCGACATCGGGACACGTAAACTGGGCGCGCACTCGTGCCCTTGTGGACCCAGCAAGGAGCGCATGTACACAGAGCCCGCCCCCGCAGTTAAGTCATGTCCATGAACCCACTTTCTGATCTCGTCACCTGGCGCTCCGACGCCGAATGCGCACAACTCGCCGAACGCTTCCAGAGTGCGCATCCCTTTCCGCACGTGAGCATCGATAATTTCTTCTCGCCCACGTTCGTCGAATGGTTGATCGCGGACTTTCCAAAATCCGGAAATGTGGACTACGACCGTTTCTGTGAAGGGGAAGGGGAAGGCGCAGGCACCCGCAGGAATTACGCGAATGGCACGCCTGACGCGTTCCCTCCCGCTTTCCGGCAACTCGATGCCCTCAGCCGCGACCCCGACTTTCTGACCTACCTCTCGCGCATCACCGGCATCGCTGCGCTGGAATTCGACCCGGATTATTTCGGCGCGGGTCTGCGCGAAAGCCGCAATGGCGCCACGCTACCCCCTCATCTGGACTTCAATTACCACCCCAAGACTCTTACCCACCGAAGGCTGAACTTCCTGCTGTATCTCAACCCTGACTGGAAAGCTGAGTGGGGCGGAAATCTCGAAGTGCACCTGGATCCCAATGTCCATCGGCACCGCAGCCTGATTTCTTCATTCGTCCCGATAGCGAATCGGGTATTGATCTTCGAGACGTCCGAAGTGTCATGGCACGCTTTCGACCGCGTCAATGCCCCGGACGACCTGGGCCGACGAGCCTGGTCAATTTATTTTTACACCCGCGATCGCGATGGCAGCGATGAGATCAAGCGACGGAACACCGAGTACGTCGAGCCGCCGCTGCCAGAACGGTTCCAGCCGGGCCGCGTACTCGACGAAGATGACGTCGCCTTCCTCGAGGAGATCCTGCACCGTCGCGACCTGCGCATCGCGATGCTCTACGACATGCGCCGTGGCTTCGATGACAAGTATTCGCGGCTATGGAACGAATACGAGTACTACCTGGAGAAATACCGGCAGTCGCAACCATCCATTGATACACCTGCGGATCCCGCACCTTAAGCAATGTGGGGTGGGCCTCGATCCACACACTGCTCTTGCTCTTCGGACGCAGCTGGTAACAAAGCCAATGGGCCAAGGCCCACCCAACGCACTTGCACGTCATACCAGTGCGTTCTAGCCTGCCCGTCCCAGCGCCCTCGCCGCGCCCGTTCAGGAATACTGCCCGTGACCCATCGCCATGTCC
>JAJAYW010000220.1 GCA_026786005.1 Lysobacter sp.
CCCGACGTCGCCAAGAAGGCGCATGACGTCAAGGCGCCGCACGGCGCCGTGCGCAACGACGCGTACTACAGGCTGCGAGACACCCCCAAGAATCCGGAGATGCTGGCGTACCTCAACGCCGAGAACGCCTACGTCGATGCGACCATGGCGCCGCTGAAACCGCTTGAAAACAAGCTCTACGACGAGATCGTCGCGCGCATCAAGCAGGACGACAGCAGCGTGCCGTACCGCGAACGCGGTTACTGGTATTACAGCCGCTTCGCCACCGGCCAGGACTATCCGGTCCACGCGCGCCGCAAGGGCGGGATGAGCGGCGCCGAGGAAGTACTGCTCGACGTCAACGTCATGGCGAAGGGTAAGGACTATTTCAGTGTCGGCGATTGGGATGCCACCCAGGACAACAGCATCCTCGCCTGGGCCGACGATGCCGTCGGCCGCCGCCAGTACGTGATCCGCTTCAAGAACCTCACCACCGGCGAAACCTATGCCGATGCCATCAGCGGCGTCTCCGCGAACATGGTCTGGGCCGACGACAACAAAACCCTGTTCTATGTCGAGAACGATCCGGAAACGCTGCTGACCGTGCGTGTCAAGTCGCACGTGCTCGGCACGCCGGTGGCGCAGGACAAGCTGGTGTACGAGGAGAAGGACGACAGCTTCTACATGGGCGTCTCGCGCACGCGTGACGACAAGTTCCTCTGCATCGGCGTCGGCAGCACGGTCTCCAGCGAGTTGCGCTGCGCGCCCGCGGCCGACCCGCAGGACTTCGCCGTGTTTGCACCGCGCCAGCGCGACGTCGAATACGACGCCGATCACCACGGCGGCCGCTGGGTGATTCGTACCAATGCCCCCAATCCCGATGGAAGCAGCGCGAAAAACTTCAAGCTGATGACTGCTGAAGACGGCGCCAGTTCGCGCGCGCAGTGGAAGGAGTGGGTCGCGCATCGCGACGACGTGTTCATCGAGGGCTTCGAGTTGTTCGACAGCTTCACCACCATCGCCGAGCGCTCCGAAGGCCTGGAGCGCCTGCGCCTGTTGAAGGCGGGCGACAAGGAAGAGTTCGTCAAGGCCGATGAGCCGGCCTATTCGATGGGCCTGTCGATCAATTCCGAAGCCAATACGCCGTGGTTGCGCTACAGCTACACCTCGATGACCACGCCGAACACCACATACGAAGTGAACACCGACACCGGCGAGCGCAAGTTGCTCAAGCGCGATCCCGTGCTGGGTGGTTACGAGCCCGACAACTACGTCACCGAACGCGTCTGGGCGACCGCGCGCGACGGCACGAAAATCCCGGTGTCGCTGGTCTATCGCAAGGGCTTCGAGAAAAACGGCAAGGCCGCGTTGCTGCAATACGCCTACGGCAGTTACGGCAGTTCGATGGATCCGGGCTTCAGCCTGACCAATGTCAGTCTGCTCGATCGCGGCATGGTGTATGCCATCGCGCATATCCGCGGCGGCCAGGAAATGGGCCGCAAGTGGTACGACGACGGCAAGCTGTTCAAGAAGAAGAACACCTTCACCGATTTCATCGACGTCACCGATGCACTGGTCAAGCTGGGCTATGCCGCGCCGGATCGCGTCGCGGCCTTCGGCGGCAGCGCTGGCGGCCTGCTGATGGGCGCGATCGCCAACATGGCGCCGGACAAATATCGCGTGATCCTGTCGCAGGTGCCGTTCGTCGACGTGGTCACGACGATGCTCGATCCCACCATCCCGTTGACCACCAACGAGTACGACGAGTGGGGCAATCCGGAAAAGAGGGAGTATTACGACTACATGCTGACCTACTCGCCGTACGACAACCTGAAAGCGCAGGCCTATCCGGCCACGTTCGTCGGCACCGGCCTGTGGGATTCGCAGGTGCAGTACTGGGAGCCGGCCAAATACGTCGCGCGCTTGCGTGACCTGAATACATCGAACGCGCCGGTCCTGTTCCGCACCAACATGGACGCGGGCCATGGCGGCAAGTCGGGACGCTTCCGCCGCTACCGCGAGTTGTCGGAGATGTATGCGTTCTTGCTGGATCAGTTGCAGGTGCGAGCCCCGTCGGTCGCCGCGAAATAAGGTTCACGAACGAGCTTGGTTTTCCCTTCTCCCCTTGGGAGAAGGTGCCCGTAGGGCGGATGAGGGCGGGAGGTGACTTGCAATGGAAGGTTCCCCGCGAGCGGAAAGTACTCGCCCTCAACTGTCGCTGTCGCGACATCTTCTCCCGGAGGGAGAAGAGAGCAGGCTCTACCGCGAGTTGTTGATTTCCTGATGACTTGGAAGAAAAGAGCCGATTTCGCCAGCGCCATGCACTCGGGCTAAACTCCCCACATGAAACAAAATCAACTCGCATTACTCATCGTGCTGACCGCGTTTGCCCTTTCCGCCTGCGGCAACAAGGGCCCGCTGGTGTCGGCGCAGCGCTCGGTGCCGGTCGAGGAAGCCATGCCACCGGTTGAGTCGCCGCCACCCACCGATCCGGCCGATCCTGCGCCGGTGGAAGAGATCGCGCCGCCCGCCGATGAAGCACCCGCTTCATCAACACCGGTCTGATGCAAGACGGCCTGGTGCAGCACGGAATGATCCACAACACGGAATGACCACGGCGATGGCCTCCCACGCCAGCTTCAAGTTCAGCAAGATGCACGGCGCAGGCAACGATTTCGTCGTGCTGGACCTGCGCGACAACGCATCACTGGCCCAGCGCTTCGCTCATCGTGAGCCTGTCGAAGGATCCGCGAACGCAGCGGAACTCTGCCGCGCACTCGCCGACCGCCGCACCGGCGCCGGCTGCGACCAGATCCTCACCATCGAACCGTCACGCAGCGCGGACGCGGTCGCCAGCTATCGCATCTGGAACAGCGACGGCTCGCCGTCGCAGCAATGCGGCAATGGCGCGCGCTGCGTGGCAGCGTGGTTGCTGCGCGATGGCGCAACGGCTTCGGCGACGACGTTCCTGCTCGACAGTCCTGCCGGGACGCATGCCGTTGAAGTCCTCGGTGATCACCACTTTCGCATCGCGATGGGCGCGCCACAGTTCGCACCGCAGGCGATTCCGCTGCGCGGCTTCACCGACGCGCAAGACCAATACGCCATCGAGATTGTCCTTCGACAGGCTGGGAACGAACGGATTGAATCGGTGCAGTTCGGCGCGGTATCCATGGGCAACCCGCATGCCGTGATCGAGGTCGTGGATGTCGATTCAGCCGCCGTCGAAACCATCGGCCCACTCACGCAACAGGACGCAGTGTTTCCGGAGTCGGCCAATGTCGGTTTTGCGGAAGTCATTGCGCGTGATCGCATCAAGCTGCGCGTGTACGAGCGCGGCGTCGGCGAAACGCTGGCCTGCGGCAGCGGCGCATGTGCCGCCGTGGCGGTCCTGGCGCGCCGTGGCCGCATCGGCCGTGAGGTCACGGTATCGTTACCCGGCGGCGACTTGCGGATTGTCTGGCCAGACGACACCGCACAGATCCTGATGTCCGGGCCGGCTGCATTCGTTTACGAAGGGGAGTGGCTGCAATGAGCGACACATTCGACAAGGGCAACCAGGAAAAACTCGGCGCGCACGAAGTCGCGGCGTGGTTGCGCCGCCATCCAAAATTCCTGCAGCAGTTTCCCGATCTGTCGGTCAGTCTTGTCGTGCCGCGCGAGGATGGTCCGGCTGCCTCGCTGGCGAGTTACCAGCTGGAAGTGTTACGCGACAAGAACCGTGAACTGTCGCGACGCCTGCAGGAGTTGTCGGGCAACGCGCAGGAAAACGAACGCCTCGCCGTGCGCACGCAACAGCTGACGCTCGCGTTGCTGAAACAGGACAACGCCGCCGATACGGTGCGCGCGATGGCCGCCACCTTGACCGAGGATTTCAACGGCGACCTGGTGCGGATCGTGCTGTTCGAGCCGATTGCAGGGCTCGACGATGTCGACTGGTTGCAGACCGTGCCTGCCGGCAACAAGGCGCTGGCCGCGTTCCGCGATTGCCTGGCCGACGGCGAGCCGCTGTGCGGCCGCCTGCAACCAGACAAGCAGGCATTGCTGTACGGCGCGCGCGTGGACGAGGTGCAATCGAGTGCTTTGCTGCCTTTGCCTGGAGTGGGGTTAGTGGCGATCGGCAGCCGTGAACCGAATCGTTTTTATCCGGGCATGGGCACGCTGTTCCTGCGGATGATGGGCGAGGCGTTTGCGGTGGCGCTCAAACGCTATGAAGCTGCGTGAAAGATACGAAAAGAAACTAGAACATGTTTTCTTAACCGAATGGATGTGCGATTCCTGCGCATTGAACGATGACTGCATCCGCCGCCGATGATTTCCTGTCGCACCTCCACGTCGAACGCCGCATGTCGGCGCACACCCTCGACGCTTATCGCCGCGATCTGATGGCGTTGCAGGCCTGGAGCGAGCAACAGGTCGACGCCGACATCGTCACGCTGCAGACCGAACAACTGCGTGCCTTCATCGCTACCGAGCATCGGCGCGGACTGGCGCCCAAAAGCCTGCAACGCCGCCTCTCTGCATGTCGAAGCTTCTACCAGTGGCTGCTCAAACACGGCCGCATCGCCAGCAATCCCGCGGCCGTGATCCGCGCGCCCAAGGCGCCGCGCAAATTGCCGCAGGTGCTCGACGCCGATGAAGCGGTGCGCCTGGTCGAAGTCCCCACCGACGTGCCATTGGGGCTGCGCGATCGGGCGCTGCTGGAACTGTTCTATTCCTCCGGGCTGCGCCTGAGCGAACTGTGCGCACTGCGCTGGCGCGATCTCGATCTGGCGGATGGCCTCGTCACCGTGCTCGGCAAAGGCAGCAAGCAGCGCAGCGTTCCGGTCGGCTCGCATGCGCGCACGGCGTTGACGGCATGGAAAGACGATCAAAAAGCCGCCAGTGATGCACCGGTGTTCCCGGGCCGCGGTGGCCAGCCCATCACCCCGCGCGCGGTGCAGTTGCGCTTGCGCCTGCTCGCGCAACGACAAGGTTTGTTCAAGCGCGTGCATCCGCATCTGTTGCGGCATTCCTTCGCCAGCCATGTGCTGGAATCGTCCGGCGACCTGCGCGGCGTGCAGGAACTACTCGGCCATGCCGACATCGCCACCACGCAGATCTACACGCACCTGGATTTCCAGCACCTGGCCAAGGTCTACGACGCGGCGCATCCGCGCGCCAAACGCAGGCCGTAGTGTTCCTTCTCCCTTCGGGAGAAGGTGGCGCGCAGCGACGGATGAGGGCGTAGCAGTGACTTCTCGCGGAACGTTCATCGCGGCCGAAATCCGCGCCCTCATCCGCCCTTCGGGCACCTTCTCCCGATGGGAGAAGGAAGCAGCAAACCTTGCATCGTCGAAGCCGCATCCCCATCCAGTGACTTCACCCCAGGAGTTCGCATGGACCCCAGCCACAATCCCAACATCTTCTACGCAACCACCATCGTCTCGGTGCGCCGCAACGGCCGCGTCGTGGTCGCGGGTGATGGCCAGGTCACGCTCGGCAACACGGTGATGAAGGCGAATGCGCGCAAGGTGCGCAGGCTCGGCAAGGACGGGCAGGTGCTGGCCGGTTTCGCGGGCGCGGCCGCCGATGCCTTCACCCTGTTCGAGTTGTTCGAATCGAAACTGGAAAAACACGGGCAGCTGGCGCGCGCCGCGGTCGAACTGGCCAAGGATTGGCGCACCGAACGCCGTTTCGGCAAGCTTGAGGCCCTGCTTGCGGTGGCCGACCGGGAAACCTCGCTGATCATCAGCGGCACCGGCGATGTCATCGAGCCCGAAGACGGCCTCGTCGCGATTGGGTCGGGCGGCATGTACGCGCTGTCGGCGGCGCGCGCGCTTTTGCTGCACACCGAGCTCGATGCGAAACAGATTGCAGTCGAGTCGCTCAACATCGCCGGCGATGTCTGCATCTACACCAACAGGAACATCGTCGTCGAAGAACTCTGATGCGCTTTTTGTAGGAGCGGGCCCGGGGGGGGGTGTGGGGGTGCGGGGTAAGCACAACCGCCCCCCCGGGGGCCGGGGGGGTGTTAAACAGAAGTCCCGCCCG
>JAJAYW010000221.1 GCA_026786005.1 Lysobacter sp.
ACGACGGGCACGGGGTCGCGCCCGTTGTCGATCGCTAGAATTGCGGGCTCTGCTCGCGCGAACACGGGAGAACCTGCGCATGTACACCCTCTACTACGCCCCCGGCGCCGCGAGCATGGTGGTGCATTGGCTGCTGCTCGAACTCGGTCAACCGCACGAACTTCGCCTGGTCGATACCGGCAAGGGCGAGCAGAAAACGCCGCAGTACCTCGCACTGAATCCCAACGGCGTGGTGCCGACCCTGCTGGTCGACGGTGCGCCGATGTTTGAGGCGGCAGCGATCCTGATGCATCTCGCCGACACGCATGCAGAGCCAGCGCTGGCGCCGAAGGTCGGCAGCGCAGGACGTCGCGGGTACACGCAATGGATGTTCCATCTTGCAAATGCCGTGCAACCACTGTTCCGTCAATGGTGGTATCCGCACGAACCGGCGGGCGAAGCGAACATCGAGTTGGTGAAACAGAGCGCGGCGATGCGCATCGGTGCGGCCTGGGATCGCATCGACGCACAGCTTGCCGCCAACGGTCCCTATCTACTTGGCGAAGCAGCATCCGCGGCAGATTTCTACATGGTCATGCTGATGCGCTGGTCGCGCAACATGCCGAGGCCCGCGACCGATTGGCCGCATTTGTCTGCACTCGCGCAACGCTTGAAGGTGCGTGCATCATTCGCGCAGCTCTGCGAACGCGAAGGTTTGACTGAATGGGTGTGATGGCGCGTGCATAAAGGCGTCGGTCGAACGTCCAAGATCCCTTGCGCGCGTAGCCCGGATGCGCTTTCAACAGCGAAGCTAGCCATCCGGGGCTTTCCGTTCCGATTATTCCCTTCTGGGTCGATACCCCTCCGCTTGCGGCTTGAGTGCGTAGCCCGGGTAAGGCTGCAGGCCGCACCCGGGGATGTTCGTCACGTCACGGAGAGCACCGGACGCGCTGCGCTTATCCGGGCTACGGTCCTGATACCCGCCCCTTGGGGTTGTTTATTGAACTCCACGATGGCCAGCTCCGCTGTTGAAATCGCGCTGCGTTGCATCGGGCTACGACCCTTCTTTAACTTCCTGACGAAGCCACGTCGCGGCGGCCCAATGCATGCGTTAGGCTAAACCTGACGACAGCATCCGGATTGCACTGCATGACAACGATCGCCGCTGAAGCCCGGCCCGAGGGACGCCTGCCGCGGCAGATTCCCTACATCATCGGCAACGAAGCCTGCGAGCGCTTCAGTTTTTACGGGATGCGCAACATCCTGACGCCGTTCCTGATCAGCACGATGCTGCTGTACGCGCCCGAAGCCGAGCGCGCAGGAATCGCCAAGGATGTCTTCCACAGTTTCGTCATCGGCGTTTATTTCTTCCCGCTGCTCGGCGGCTGGTTGTCGGATCGTTTCTTTGGCAAATACAACACCGTGTTGTGGTTCTCGCTTGTGTACTGCATCGGTCACGCATTCCTGGCGGTGTTCGATGACAACCGCACCGGTTTCTACGCCGGCCTGTTCCTGATCGCACTCGGATCGGGCGGCATAAAGCCGCTGGTGGTGACGTTCGTTGGCGACCAGTTCGACCAGTCCAACAAGCACCTCGCCAAGATCGTGTTCGATGCGTTCTACTGGACGATCAACTTCGGCTCGTTCTTCGCGTCGTTGCTGATGCCGATTTTCCTGCGCAATTACGGGCCGGCTGTGGCGTTTGGCATCCCCGGCATCTTGATGGGCATCGCGACGATCATTTTCTGGATGGGCCGCAAGCAGTATGTGCGCGTACCGCCGACCAGGGGCCAGGATTCCGATTCTTTCCTCAAGGTCGCCAGAACGGCGCTCACTGCCAAGGTCCCCGGGCAGGGCAATCTCGGGTTCGTCGTGGCCGTCGTTGGTGCGGTGCTGGCGGTGCTGATTCTTCTGTTCTGGGCGATCAAGCCGGGATTCTGGCCCGAGGCTTTCGAGTTCGTCATCAGCGCCTGTCTCGCGCTGGGTGCGCTGATTGTGTTCGGCGGCATCGGCACCGCGATGCAGTTGGAGCGTGCGCGCGGCGTGCATTCTGACGAGTCCGTCGACAGCGTGCGCGCGGTGCTGCGCATCCTGATCGTGTTCGCGCTGGTGACGCCGTTCTGGTCGCTGTTCGACCAGAAGGCCTCGACTTGGATCCTGCAGGGCAACGAGATGCGCGTTCCCCACGAGGCATGGTGGTGGCCGAGCTGGCTGGTCAAGGAACCAGCTCAGATGCAGGCGCTGAATCCGTTGCTCGTGATGCTGATCATCCCCTTCAACAACATCGTGCTGTATCCGGCGCTGCGACGGATGGGATTCAATCCGACCGCCTTGAAACGCATGGGTTGGGGCATCGCCTTTTCCGGCCTAGCATGGGTCGGTGCGGGGGCGATCCAACTTCACATCGACAGTGGCGCGTCCACGTCGCTGGCGTGGCAGACATTGCCCTACATCCTGCTGACCTTTGGCGAAGTGCTTGTCTCGGCGACCGCGCTTGAGTTTGCCTACAGCCAGGCGTCACTTGCGATGAAAGGCGTGATCATGGCGTTCTGGTACCTGTCGGTCACCTTCGGCAACCTGTGGGTGCTGCTGACCAATGCCGCGGTGCGAAACGAGACCGTCATCTCGCGGATTGCTTCGACCGGGCTCAGCGAAAATGCCTTCCTGATGTTCTTCTTCGCAGGGTTCGCCTTCGTCGCCGCGGCGGTGTTCGCGTGGTACGCAAAGCGCTATCCGATGCAGGACAACTACCGGGTCGCGCAATGACGGCTTTGATCAACAATTTCTCGATTACCTATGTCCTGATCGGCGTCACCGTGCTGGTGTCGTGGATGGCCTTCAACAACCGGCAGCTGCTCGATCGCCTGATTCTGTGGCCACCGGCGATCGATCGGAAGAAACAATACGACCGCTTGCTCACGCACGGGTTCATCCATGCAGACTGGATGCACCTGTTGTTCAACATGATCACGCTGTATTCGTTTGGGCAGGCGATGGAGACGTTTTACGTCGAGCGCATCGGCCTGCTGGGCTATCTGGGCTTCTACCTGTCGGCGATCGTGGTCGCGATCCTGCCGACTTTCCTGAAGCATCGCCATGACCCCCAGTACCGCAGCCTCGGCGCGTCGGGTGCGGTATCGGCCGTGCTGTTTTCCTTCATCCTGCTGGCGCCGTGGTCGCCGGTCTACATCTTCCTGATTCCGATCGGGATACCGGCGTTCCTGTTTGCGGCCATCTACGTTGGCTATAGCATCTGGATGGACAAGCGCGGCGGCGACAACGTCAACCACAGCGCACATTTGTGGGGCGCCGCCTACGGCATGTTATTCACGGTCTTGCTGGAGCCGCGCGTGGCGACGACGTTTGTCGGACGCTTGTTGAGTGGACCGGCCAGCGGTTGAAACGCGACCAGTGAATCAGGCTGCCTGGACGGCATGCAGTTGCGGCTGGGCGACGCTGGTCTCGTCGTAGTTGCGCGCAAGACGCTGGTAAACAAGCGCGTCGAGCACCATGAACTCCTGGCTGTTCAGATCGCCGCTGGCGATGATCTCGAACAGACGATGGACAGCGTTGTCGTCGCTGACGGCCGCAATCCCCATGAGATTGTTCTCGCTCATAAACACTCCCCTTCCCCTGTTGGTAAGGGGTTACACGCAGTAATCGTGCCAGCGCGGACAGTTACTCATCCTCCTGCAAAGTGACGTGGGGCGTCACGGCCTCTGTTCGATTGGGCAAAAGCTGACCTCATCCGTCGCAAGGCCATGCGGCGCTCACCCGGTCTGCATGCTGGCCGTGATACCAAGCCTGCGTGCGGCGCGTCCGCGTCGCTGGACCAAACACCCAGGAGGCACGCATGGCAACGGCCAAAGCAGGCAAATCCAAAGTCGCAAAAACCACTAAAACGGCTGCAAAAAAGTCGGCCGCCAAGCGTCCGGCAGCGGCGAAAAAAGCCGCTCCCCCCAAGGGTGCCGCAAGGAAGGTGGTGGCGAAAAAACCTGTCGCCAAACAGGCTGTAGCCAAGAAAGCCGTCAAGAAAGTGGACAAGAAAGCCGCGAGCAAGACAGTGACCAGGACGCCTGTCGCAAGGCAGGGAGCGGTCAGCAAGATTGTAAAGAAAACAGCGAAAAAGACCGCGAAGCAATCGGCCAGCGCCGTCGAGACCAGGAAGGCTATTCCCGCGCATAGTCCGGCCACGAAGAATGCTCCGCCGAACAAGGCATCGCCACGACAGCCAGCGGTCGCCGAACGCGTCGCTGCGGTCCCGATGAAGCCGTCACCTTCGGGTTCAACGACCGGTAAAGCCGGGCGCAAGCCGCGCAAGATCACGCCCGAACAGGCGCTGGCCAATACCCGGGCGCTGCTTGAAGCCAAGAAAGAGCACGATCGCCAACCCCAGCGATGGCAATTACTCGACCAGCAGGCGGGCCCGGTGGATCACGCCGCCGGTTATCAATCGCCTGAGGCAGCCGACAAGGCCGATCAGCTGCACGAGGGCGAAAGCCGCATGCAGGCGATCCAGGGCAGCATCAGCTCCAGCGACCGCAAGAACCAGGGCAAGCGCGACAGCCGCTAGTCGACCGATTTGAAAGGAGCACAGGATGACTTCTGCGATCACGCACGACATGGCTGGGCACAAGTTCACGACCACCGTCGACGGACACGAAGGCTACGTGGACTACGAAAGCGGCGATGGACGCATCGTGATCACCCATACCGTCGTGCCTGCCGAGATCGGTGGGCGCGGCATCGCAGGTGAGCTGGTCAAGGCCGCATTCGATTTCGCCCGCAGCGAAGGACTCAAGGTGGTGCCGGATTGTTCGTACGCGGCCGGTTATCTGCAGAAACATCCCGAGTACGCCAATCTCGCAGCTTGAACGCCTCGCTGTGCGCCGGCGGCGGCATATGCGAGCATGCCGCCGTTTCCTTGTCTGCGACATCACGTCATGCGGTTGAACAAACACATCAGTGACAGCGGCCATTGCTCGCGGCGCGAGGCCGACCAGCTGATTTCAGAAGGCCGGGTCACGGTCAACGGTATCCGCGGGCGGATCGGCTCGGAAGTGGGCGAGGAAGACGAGGTCCGTGTCGACGGACAGAAGCTTGCGGTGCGCAGCGCGGCCAAGGGCCAGCGCAAACATGTCTACATCGCGTTGAACAAACCGGTCGGGATCACCTGCACCACGGAGTCGGCGGTCAAGGGCAACATCGTTGATTTCGTCGGCCACCAGCAACGTATTTTCCCGGTCGGCCGCCTGGACAAGGAGTCCGAAGGCCTGATCCTGCTGACCAGCAACGGCGATATCGTCAACGAGATCCTGCGCGCGGAGAACAAGCTGGAGAAGGAATACCTGGTGGCGGTGAACCATGCGGTCACCGACGAATTCCTGCGCGGCATGAGCCGAGGGGTCCCGATCCGCGGCGAATCCACGTTGCCGTGCAAGACCGGCAAACTGGGCCGGTTCGGCTTTCGCATCGTGCTGGTGCAAGGCCTGAACCGGCAGATCCGGCTGATGGCCGCGCATTTCGGACTGCGGGTCAAGCAGCTCCTGCGGGTCCGGATCGGTGCCGTAAAATTGGGACGGCTCAAGCCGGGGCAGTGGCGCAACCTGAGCGACGCCGAGCTGCGGGCGTTGCTGCCGCTGCGCCAGGATTGGTGACCCGCTAAACCCGTTCAGCTTGGGGTTCGCATTTCCGCTCCGATTTATGTATTGTGCGCCCACTGTTCAAAGCCGGGATCACGGTACACCGTGACCCGATGCGGTCGATCCATGTGTGATCCGCTACATCGCTCTCGCGTTACCCCTTGCTCGACAGTCTCGGCCCACACGTTGTGGTGTCGTGTTTCAATTCACTGTTTCAAGGAGTAACAAAAATGTCGGATCGTCAAACTGGCACCG
>JAJAYW010000222.1 GCA_026786005.1 Lysobacter sp.
CGATGGGGCTTTGCCAGTAAAGCCTCATCGCGCCCAGGTGCGCTCCTACAAATGCTCGCTGCGATCTGGCTTTTGATCGTCGCGAAACAACACGACACGCGATAATGCCCGCATGACCCGCATCCGCATCGCCACCCGAAAAAGCCCGCTCGCGTTGTGGCAGAGCGAACACGTTGCGGTGTGCTTGCGCGCCGCGCATCCCGGCATCGACGTGGTGCTGGTGCCGATGACCACGCGCGGCGATGAAACACTGGATCGTTCGCTGGCGGCGATCGGCGGCAAGGGCCTGTTCCTCAAGGAACTGGAACTGGCGATGCTGCGCGGCGAAGCCGATTGCGCGGTGCATTCGCTGAAAGACGTGCCGATGCACCTGGAAGGCCCGTTCGCCTTGCCGTCGATCCTGCAGCGCGCCGACCATGCCGACGCCTTCGTCAGCGAACGCTTCGCTTCGATCGAGGCACTGCCGCAGGGCGCGCGCGTGGGCACGTCGTCCTTGCGCCGCCAGGCGCAACTGCGCGCAAGGCGTCCCGACCTGCAGTTGCTCGACCTGCGCGGCAACGTCAACACGCGCCTCGCAAGACTCGACGCCGGCGAGTACGACGCCATCATTCTTGCGTGCGCCGGGTTGCAACGCCTCGGCTTCGGTCACCGCATCCGCGTGCGACTGGACGCGCCCGATTGGCTGCCCGCACCGGCACAGGGCGCGATCGTCATTGAATGCCGTGACGACGATGCCCCGATGCACGGACTGGTCGCAGCACTCGATCACGCCGACACGCGTGTGTGTGTCGAAGCCGAGCGCGCCATGAATCGCGCACTGCACGGCAGTTGCCATGTCCCAGTGGCCGGCTATGCGCGGCTCGATGGACAACATTTGTCGCTGCAGGGACTAGTCGGCTCTGCCAGCGAAGGCCGCGTGGTGCGCGCGCACTGCAATGGCCGCGGCGATGCACCCGAGGCATTGGGCATCCAGGTCGCCGAAGCGCTGCTCGCGCAAGGTGCGCGTGAACTGATCGGGCCAGTGGACGAAGACGTCTAGCGTCCGTAGGTGCGAGGCGCTTTTACAACAGACGCCGGCTGGTCATTCATTCCCTGCTGGGTCGATACCTCGCCGCTTGAGTACGTAGCCCGGGTAAGGCCGCAGGCCGCACCCGGGGATGTTCGTCACGCACGGAGAGCCCCGGATGCCCCCGGATCAAGTCCGGGGTTATCCGGGCTACGGTCGTGATACCCCACCCTTGGGCCGGAGTTGTTTATTGCGCACGCTTTCGACGTAATGCGGGAAGAGCGTGCGAACAAGTTCGCACCTGCGACGGCAGCGACGCTTTCCTTCTCCTTTCGCTAACGCCTGAATCGAGCCGAGCTACCAAGCGGCTTCGGGTTGATGAGTTGTCAGGCGGCAGATTCGAGTTGCCAGCCCGGAAAAACGAGGACTGCCGGATGACAGCGAAGGGCGGTAGCCAGTGTCTTGGCGCGTTCTACGCCGAGATTGATGCGGCCTGTCTCGATGCCGGAGATGGTGGTCTGGGGAATGCCGCACAACTCGGAGAGCTGGGTCTGGGTAAGACCCTGCAACTCACGAATGATGTGCACAGACTCTCCAGGCGACACATCAACACGCTTTTTAGCTGGAATGAATTTACGCATATCAAGTTCTCCGATAGTCATGTGGCGTCACGCGCACCACCTGGACAAGCAGGGCGTCCGCAACAACCTGGTAGATGACTCGCCATTGCTCGTTAAGTCGCGAGGAACGGCAGCCTTTCCATTCACCAGATAATGCCTCATCGCGGAAGCCTTTAATTGCGCGAAGCCCTCGCGGGCCGGAAAGCATGGCAATGTCTTTCCATTTCTCGTACCGCTTCAGGATATCGAGCGGAACGCGACCGGAGGACAATTCTTTGTCTACTTGCCGGTGCTCCTCGATTCTCCACATGGCTTATTGTGACTAGTCTAAATATAGACTGTCAAGTGGACAGGACCGCCACCCGACACTTGTTAGTAATACAGAGCAACAACATGCTTGGCTTCTGCAAAAAACAGCCAGCGCTCCACAAATACACCCGCAAGAATCGAAACCGCCGCCAAAGGCAGCGTGAACACTACGCTGGATGGCGCCGCCATTCCCAGCAATGTCAGCAGTATGGGTACGCCAGCGAACAACCCATATGCAAGCAGTCGTAGCTGGCTCGCGCGATCGCGGGCGATCTGGAAGACCATCTCGCGGGTGATGTAGTTGGCTTCTGTGTGCGGCGCTTCGAAGGTCTGCACCGTGCGGCCCGGAAGCCCGACGGCCGCGGCACGATCGGCGGGCAACGGCGCGCGGTCGATTTCGCGCCAGTAGATGAATTTCGTCAACGCCGCGACCACTGCGATCAGGCTCAACGATGGCAACACCGTGGCCACGCCGGTTGCTCCGGGCAATTTCCACAGCATCAGCACGAACAACAACGCCGCGCCGCTGAGCAGCGACAGCACCAGATAGACCGGCACGACAAGCGGATGCCGCCACGCCGGGATCGGCTTCAGCGACGCGTAGATCATCGCGGTGCAGGCGACAGTGGCCATCGCCATCACGGTGGTCAACACGCCGGCGAGTGCGAGGAATGCCGCGCTGTCGGCCGAACGCACGCCGCGCCACAACAGGATTGTCATGGTCAGCGCGGGGATGTAGGTCAGCAGCGCCATGACGCCCTCGCGCGACAGCCATGACGTACGCCATTGCGACAAGGCGCGCCACGCGCGCTGCGGTTGTCCCAGGTGCGCCAGCGAACACAGCAGTCCCGCTGTCACCAGCACCAGTGCGATGATCGCCGCGAGCAGTTGCATCGAGGCCAGCGGCGCGGCGGCGCTGCCGCGCGATTGCAGCAGGAAGACCGAGATGCCGAGCCAGGTCAGCAATCCGTAACCGGCGCCGGACAATGTGGTGAAGAAGACTATGGAGAGGGCGGGATGCATGGTCTTCGGCTTCCTGTCGTGTCGTTGTCAGTTTGGAGGTTGTTACCACGGCAGGGAGTTTTCAGTGGCACGTCATGAATCCAGAAGACGGGTCCCCGAGAAATATCGTCATTCCCGCGAAGGCGGGAATCCAGCGACTTCAATCCGTTGAAGCCAAAGTCACTGGATGATCAGCTTCGCTGTTGAAAACCCCGCCTTCGCGGGAATGACGAATGATGATTCCTTCAGTGGACTCATAAGCCACTCACCCCAGCACCACCGCCGTCCCTGACGCCGACACCATCAACATGCTGCCGCCGTCCTGCACCTGCACGGTTTCGTAGGCGAGGGCGACGCCGACCACGGCATTGGCGCCGAGTTCGCGCGCCTGCTCGAGCATGTCGTCGATGGCTTCCTGCTTGGCCTTGCGCAGCACTTTTTCGTACGCGCCGGAACGTCCGCCGACCATGTCGCGGATGCCGGCGAAGAAGTCGCGGAACATGTTGGCGCCGAGGATCGCGTCGCCGCCGACCAGTCCCTTGTAGTCGGTGATGCGGCGGCCTTCGACGGCGTGCGTGGTGGTGACGAGCAGGGCAGGCTTGTTCATGGTCGTGTGTCCGGGTGCTTCAGCGGTTGAGGATGCGGTCGAGCCAGCGTTTTGACGAGAGTTCCAGCGCGCCGCCATCCGGTTCTGCGACGGCGTTGGCGTCTTCGCCATTGCGGCGCGGCCGCGGCGGCAGGTAGCGGTTGACGGGTTTGTAGTCGAGCTGCGGCAGCAGCGCCACGCCGCCGCGTTCGGCGACCAGCTTCGATACCTTCGATTCGGGATCGCCCAGGTCGCCGAAGTGCCGCGCCTTGGTCGGACACGCCTGCACGCACGCGGGCTGGCGTTCGCTTTCTTCCAGGTTCTGGTTGTAGATCCGATCGACGCACAAGGTGCATTTTTTCATCACCCCTTCGACCGGCGAATACTCGCGCGCGCCGTACGGGCAGGCCCAGCTGCACAGCTGGCAGCCGATGCACTTGTCCTCGTCGACCAGCACGATGCCGTCCTCGGCGCGTTTGTAGCTGGCGCCGGTCGGGCACACGGTCACGCACGCGGGCGTTTCGCAATGGAGGCACGAGCGCGGGAAGTGCAGCGTCATCGCCGGTTGCGGCGCCTTGCTGCCGGCAGGAGCAGGGATGGGGCGAAGCAGTGACTCGGCTTCGACTTCATAACTATGCACGCGGTTGAACCACACGCCCGACGGATCCTTGCCGTACGGCTTCTCGTCGGTCAGCGGGCCGGCGATGCCGCCGGCGTTCCATTCCTTGCAACTGGTCGCGCAAGCATGGCAACCGACGCAGGTGTCGAGGTCGATCACCAGGCCGAGTTTCACCTTCGACGGTGGTGGCAGCATGGTCATTGGCCGTACACCTTGTTGCGCAGGTCCGCGCCGTAACGCAGCGGTTGTTCACTGGCTTCGGTTGAAGCAAGCGGTGCGAACTGCGGTTGCGCGATGGCGTCTGCAGCATCCGACTTGCGGATCGACACGCGCAGGTCGAACCACGCTGCCTGCCCGGTGACCGGATCGGCGTTGGCGTAATCGCTCTTCGGCAACTTGTCGGAGATCAGATGGTTCAACAGGAAACCCTTCTCGCTCTCGGGCGCATCCTTCGCCAGTTTCCACGCGCCCTTGCGTTTGCCGATGGCATTCCAGCTCCACACCGTGTCGGGCTGCATGTTGTTGGCGAATCTGGCCTGCACGGTGATGCTGCCGTGGTGCGAGGTGACATCGACCCAGTCCTCGCTGGCGATGCCGTATTTCGCGCCGGTCGATGGGTGCAGGTACAACCAGTTGCGCGTCGCGATTTGTCGCAGCCACGCGTTCTGAGAACCCCATGCGTGGTACATGAACATCGGGCGCTGGGTGATGGCGGAGAGTGGGAAGTGGTTCGTGGCATTGCCTATGTCGCTGCTGCTCGCTGCGTCGAGCGAAAGCGAAGTCGCCGGGTTCCCGCCTTCGCGGGAATGACGGGTCGGCGAGTTGGATGTGTCGTTGCCTGACAGTTCCGCACCCTCGAACGGCTCGTACCAGAACGGCAACGGATCGAAATACGTCGCCACGCGTTCGCGATGTTCCGGTGGCGGCTGCAACGCGCCATGCCCCTGCGCGGCCAGCCGGAATTTCTGCAGCGTTTCCGAATACAGCTGCAGCACGATCGGTTCGGTGCCGCCGATGAAACCGAAACGGTGCGCCCACTCCAGGTAGCCGCGATTGGCCATCTTGAAATACCGCGCGTGTTCGGGGATTTCCTCGCGCCAGAAACCGTTGTTGGCGATGTACATGTCGAGCTGCTTCGGGTTCGGCGGGCCCTTGCCGTGCTGCGTGCCCTCGGCGCCGCGCCAGCCCGCGAGCAGGCCGACACCGGGCGCGCGTTCGTGGCGCACGATGTAGTCGGCGTAATCGCGGTACTGCGGCGAACCGTCGGCATGCACCATGCCAGGCAATCCGAGTCGGGCGCCGAGGTCGAGCAACACCGACTGGAAGCCGCGTACATCGCGTGGATGATTGTCCGGATCAGCCGCCTGCGTTGCGGGATCGAACACCGGATGGCGGATCGCATCGGCCGCGCCGTCGGCATCGGAAATCGGCCGGTCGAGCAGCGAGATGCAATCGTGGCGTTCGAGATACGTGGTGTCCGGCAGCACCAGGTCGGCGTAGGCGACCATTTCCGACGCATAGGCATCGGAATAGATGATCCGCGGGATCCTGTACTCGCCGCTGTCGTCCTTGTCGGTCAGCCACTGCATCGTCTCGCGCGTGTTCATCGCCGAGTTCCAGCTCATGTTGGCCATGAACATCAGCAGCGTGTCGATCTTGTACGGATCGCCGGCGTGCGCGTTGCGGATCACCGTGTGCAGCATGCCGTGCGCGGCCAGCGGATACGCCCATGAGTACGCATGATCGATGCGGCGCGGCTGGCCCTCCGCGTCCACCAGAAGGTCCTCGGGCGTATGCACGAAGCCGAGCGGCGACGCGTCGAGGACGCCGTTGTCGTTACGGGTCTTGCCGGGACGATTGAGCGGCGGGATTGGACGCGGGTACGGCGGTTGGTAACGGAACGAACCGGGCGTGTCCACCGCGCCCAGCAACAACTGCAACAGGTGCAACGCGCGACAAGTGTGGAAGCCATTGCTGTGCGCGCTGATGCCGCGCATTGCATGCATCGCGACCGGGCGGCCGACCATTTCGCTGTGCTCGCGCCCCCACGCGTCGGTCCACGCGATCGGCAACGACAGGTTGCTCTCGAACGCGGCCTCGGCGAGTTCGCCGGCGATGCGCTTGATGGTGTCGACGGGCACGCCGCAACGTTCGCTGACGCGTTCCGGCGCGTATTGCGGATTGAGATAGCGATCGGCGATCAGCTGGAACACCGGCACCGCGACACGGCCATCGGCGAGCGTGAACTCGCCGACGACTGCCGGGGAAATATCGATGGCGCCGGCAGGCGCTTCCGCTCCGTGTGCTGCGTTTGCATGCGTTGACGCGTTGCGATCCCAACACAGCGGATTGCCTTCCGCATCCCTCGCGAACAACCCATCGTCTGCGCCGCCTGGATTACGGATCACCAGCCAGTGCGCATTGGCATACCGCACCAGATAGTCGAGATCGATCCGGTCGGCTTTCAACAATTCGTGGATCAGCGCGAACGCGAACAACCCATCGGTGCCGGGACGGATGCCGATCCATTCGTCTGCTATCGCGCCGTATCCGGTGCGCACGGGATTGACCGCGACGATCTTGGCGCCGCTCTGTTTCAGCTTGCCCAAGCCGAGCTTGATCGGATTGCTGTCGTGGTCTTCGGCCACGCCCCACAGCATGAAATAGCGGGCGTGTTCCCAATCGGGTTCGCCGAATTCCCAGAAGCTGCCGCCCAGCGTGTACAACCCGCCGGCGGCCATGTTGACCGAGCAGAAACCGCCGTGCGCGGCGTAGTTGATGGTGCCGAACTGCTGCGCCCACCAACCGGTCAGCGCCTGCGACTGGTCGCGGCCGGTGAAGAAGGCGAGTTCGTCGGGATTGCGTTCACGGATCGGCCTGAGCCAGTCGGTCGCCAGTTGCAGCGCTTCGTCCCACTCGATTTCCCGGAACTCGCCGCTGCCGCGTTCGCCGACGCGCAGCATCGGTTTGTTGAGCCGCGCCGGCGAGTAGTGCTGCATGATCCCGGCCGCGCCCTTCGCGCACAGCACGCCCTGGTTGACCGGGTGCGCAGGATTGCCCTGGATGTAGCGGATCTTGCCATCGGTCAACCACACCTTGATGCCGCAGCGGCACGCGCACATGTAGCAGGTCGTGGTCTTGACCTCGTCGCCGGGGGAGGGGGAAAGGTTGAGCTGTTTCTCGCGCATGGCGGCATTGTGCCTGCGTCGTTGCGCGGGTGCTGTGGCAGCGCGCCGAGATCCGCTTACCCTGGATAACGTCTGGGCAGGCTCAGAGCTTGTCGAAGGGCCGCTCTTGATTTTCGTGTCGCTCGCGACTTCCGCTCATCCTGAGCCTGTCGAAGGACAGCTTTTGCTGAAGAGCTTGACCAGCTGCGCTGTTGAAGAGCTTGACCAGCTGCGCTGTTGAAGAGCTTGACCAGCTTCGCTGTTGAAGAGCTTGACCAGCTTCGCTGTTGAAGAGCGTTTCGCGCTGCGCGCGAGTTCATTTCTTTTGATGAGCCCACTGCGTGCGAAGC
>JAJAYW010000223.1 GCA_026786005.1 Lysobacter sp.
ATCGCGCCCAGGTGCGCTCCTACAGAGGCACCGGACTATCCAAAGTCGAAAGCTGCTGCAACTGCACCAAGGTTTCCGCAAGCGTGGTCGACACATGATCGGCGCCGGCCGCCGACAACTGTTCGCGATTCTTGGCGACGCCTTCAGGCAGCAAGCTGTAGCGGCCGACGATGATGCGTAGCTGCGGGAACCTCGCACGCACGCGTTTGCACAGGTACTTGGTATGCGCCAGGCCGCCGGGCGGCACCGAGGCGATGCACAGGATCGCCGGTGCTTCGCGCTCGATCAGCGCGATCACGTCCGATGCCATCGATGCGGCGCTTGCCGCGCTCCACACATAGCGTTGCGTGTCGATCAGTTCGCGCAGCATCGCCACGGCAACTTCATCGCTGCTGTCGCGCGCAGGCACGGCCAGCAACCGTGTCAACGTCTGCACCGATGCTTCTGCATCATCGCTGCCATCGCTTTTGTCATCGCTGTCTCCATTGCGGGCTTGCCGGCCCAGCCCCTCGACGATCTCGCGGCTGGCCGTGGCCAGTTCCTGCTGCGCGGCGGCATCGAGCTTGGCGTTGCGAACGTCATGACGCGCCAGCGCCAGCGTCGGCACGATGACCTCGTCGTACACCTGCACCAGGCTGGTTTCGCCAAGCTGCTCCTCGGCCAACTCGGCCGCCTCGTCCTCGTCCTTCGCCAGCAACCGCTGGTAGAAACGATACGGCGGCGACAACGCCGGGCGGTCGCCGAGCAACGTGTCGAGGAATTTCAGGAACGGCACGTGTTTGCCCAGCACCACCAGGCACACCGTCAGCGGCGAGGCCAGCACCAGCCCGACCGGCCCCCACAGCCAGGTCCAGAACGCCACCGCCACCAGCAGCGCCGCCTGGGAGACGCCGATGCCGCGCCCATACAGGGTCGGCTCGATCAGCATGTTGGTTATCAGCTCCAGCACCCCGAACAAGCCGATCACCAGCAACGCCGTCGACCAGTCGCGCGAGATCAGCAGGCTCAGCGCGATCGGCAACATCGCCGCCAGCCACGGGCCCAGATACGGGATGTAACGCAGCAGCGCGGCGAAGAACCCCCACAACGGCGCGTACGGCACGCCAATCGCCCACAGTCCCAGCATCACCGCCACGCCGTAGCCGACGTTGATCAGCAACTGCATCAGCAGGTAGCGGCTGATGCGTTCGCCAGCGTCTTCGAACGCACGCGTGGTGTCCGCGAGCTGCGCCTGGCCGATCAGCGAAATCACCCGGTCGCGCAGATCCTCGCGCTTGATCAGCATGAAGATCACCAGCACCAGCACCAGGCCGAAGTTGGCCAGTGGCGACAGCAGGGGGCCGGCCACCGTCCACAATTGCGACAGCCGGAACGGGTCGTCGTCGTCGATGATGCGCACCGGCTGCGCGTTCTTGATCTCCGCGTCCACCACGGGTTCCGGCGTGGCCCCGGGCCGCTCCAGCTGGGTGGTGATTCGCTGCGCCACCACCTGCATCTTGTCGATCATTCCATCGCGACCGCGCGCGCGCAGCCCGTCGATCTTGGCGTTGATGTTCTGTTCGTAACGCGGATAGGAGTCGAGCAGGCTGCTGATCTGGTGCGTCACCGCATAGGCCGCGCCGCCCACGGCGCCCAGCGCCAGCAGCGTCACCAGCACCACCGCCGGCACGCGCGGCAGCCCGCGCCGCTGGAGCAGGTTCACCAGCGGCGCCAGCAGGAAGGTCACCAGGATGGCCAGCGCCACCGGGATCACCACCACCTTGGCCAGGTACAGGAACGTCAGCACCAGCGCGACCCCGAACAGGATCGGCATCGAACGCGTCAACACGGGCGGCGAATCGACCAAGGCACTCTCGACGATGGTTACCGGCGGGTCCGGCATCGGTTGTTATCCGGCAGGAGCCGTCAATGCGGGGTGACTTCGCGCAAAAATGTGCGCCCACCATTACTGCCTGTAGACGATCGTCGCCATGCGTCCGCTGCGCCGGTCGCGGCGGTGAGAGTAGAACCTCTGTGGATCGGAGATCGTGCACAAGCCGCCACCGAACACCCGGGTCGCGCCGGCATCGGCGAGCCGCATGCGCGCCAATGCGTACAGATCGACGCGCCAGTGGCCGGGGCGCGTCGCGGCGAATGCGCTTTCCGCGCGCTCGTCATGCGACACGAAAGCAGCGAACACTTCTTCGCCGATTTCATAGTCACCGGGGCCAGCGGCAGGGCCGAGCCAGCTGATGATTCGATCGGGCGAGGTTTGCATCGCGGCGATCGTGCTTTCGAGTACACCGGCGGCGAGCCCGCGCCAACCGGCATGCGCAACAGCGACTTCGCTGCCATCGTCTGCGGCGAAGACGACGGGCAGGCAGTCCGCGGTGAGGATGGCGAGGACAGTGCCTGGCATCGATGTCATCGACGCATCGGCTTGGCTTTCAGCGCCTTCTTCTGCAATGGCAACGGAAGCAGCAACCGCGGGCGCATCGAAACGCACCACATCGACGCCGTGCACCTGCCGCAACCAGTGCGGCTCCGATGGCAGCGCGCAGTGCGCGACGAGTTGCCGCCGATTCGCCATCACCGAAGCCGGGTCATCGGCGGAGCGCATGCCCAGGTTGAAACTGTCGAACGGCGGCCGCGACATCCCCGCGCCATGGCGCAACGTCGTGAAGGCCAGCACGCCGGGCGGGGCCGGCCAGTCCGCTCGCAGCGTCGCATTGATCGTTGCGCGCATCGTCGCGCTCATCGCTGCGCCGCAGCCGCTGCCTTCGCATCCGCGCGCAATGCTGCGAGCAGCTGGTGCATGTCCGCGGGCAGCGGCGCGCGCACGCTGATGACCTCGCCGGACGTCGGATGGGTGAATTCCAGCACTTCCGCATGCAAAGCCTGCCGCTTGAAGCCGCGCAACGCCGCGATCAGTGCATCGCTGGCGCCCTTGGGCAATTTCAACGGCCCGCCGTACAACGGATCGCCGATGATCGGGTACTTGATGTGCGCCATGTGGACGCGGATCTGATGGGTGCGGCCCGTCTCGAGACGGCATTCCAGCGCGGTGTGTGCGCGGAAGCGTTCGCGTAGTCGGTAGTGCGTGATGGCATCGCGACCGTCTTCGCGCACGGCCATCTTCAGGCGATCACGCGGGTGACGGTCGATTGCGGCGTTGGCGGTGCCGCCGGACACCAGTGCGCCGACCACGATCGCCAGATACTGCCGATGCACGTCGCGCGCGGACAATTGCGCGACCAGCGCCGTATGCGCCGGCAGTGTGCGCGCGACGACCATGACACCGGAGGTGTCCTTGTCGAGCCGGTGCACGATACCGGCGCGCGGCAACGTCGCCAGCGAGGCATCGCGGAACAGCAGCGCATTGACCAGCGTACCGGTGTGGTTGCCCGCGCCAGGATGCACCACCAGGCCGGCTGGCTTGTCGAGGACGATGACATCGGCGTCCTCGTACAACACGTCGAACGGGATGTCCTCGGGCTGCGCATCGATCTGCACTTCCAGGATCACGTCGAGCGTGGCCACCTCGCCGCCGCGCACCGGATCGCGCCCACGCACTTCGTCGCGGCCATCGAGCCGGGCATTGCCGGACTTGATCCACTCGCTCAACTTGGAGCGCGAGAATTCCGGAAATAGTTCTGCCAGCACGGCGTCGAAACGTCGCCCTGCGGCGGTCTGCGGCACGGTAGCGTTGCGGAGAGTGCTCTCCAGAGGCGTGTTGTCCAGAGAAAGGCTGTCGATGGGGTCGTCGGTCATGGGTCGGACATCCAGAATGTTGACCGGGCGTTCATCATCCGGATTCGGGCGCGGAGCGGCCTACGGTATTATCGCCGCTTCCATCTAGATCGCGGCATGCCGCAGCCCCATGACCCTACGCTCCCCTGCCCGCGTCTCTTCTTTCCGTATTGTCCTGATCGCCCTGTTGATTGCCCTGCTCGCCGGCCCCGGCTGCGCGCGGATGGGCAAGATGTTCAAGAAAGGCGACGTCAACGAAGGTATTCCGGTCGAACAGTTGTACGACAAGGGTCACCAAGCGGTGGTCCAGGGCAATTACGGCACCGCCACGGAAACCTACAAGCGGCTGATCGCGCAATACCCGTTTGGGCCTTATGCCGAGCAGGCGCAGATCGAAGTGGCGTATGCGCAGTACAAGTCGGGCAAGCACGATGATGCGATCAGCAGCATCGACCGCTTCATCCGCACCTACCCCACGCATCGCAACGTGCCCTACATGTATTACCTGCGCGGGCTGTCCAACGCCAAGCGCAATGCGGTGTTCCTGCAACGCGTGTTCGCGCTCGATGCCAGCAGCCGTGATCTGGCCGCGCCGCAGCAGGCGTACAACGACTACAGCATCGTCGCCGAGCGCTATCCCAACAGCCGTTACGCCGCCGATGCGCGCCAGCGCATGGTGTTCCTGCGCAATGAATTCGCGCGCTTTGAAGTCTCGACCGCCCTGTTCTACCTGCGCCGCGGCGCCTGGGTCGCAGCGGCGGACCGCGCCAAGTACCTGCTGGAAACCTATCCGCAGAGCGAACACCAGAACGATGCGGTGGCGATCCTGGCCGAGGCTTACACCCGTCTGGGCAACGAAGCGCTCGCCAGCGACGCCAAGCGGGTGTTGCAGGCCAACGATCCGCAGCATCCGTGGCTGTCCGGCGGCTGGCCGAAGGATCCTTCGATCTTCAGCAAGCTCAACCCGTTTGCGCGTGAGCGCCGCGGGACTTCAGCCGCCGATTGATTGAGGCGCGCGTGCTTCGGCGACACATCCCGGAGCTGAACTGCTTTCTGCGCAAGCCCGAGCCTTTTTTGCCGCGGATCACGCGGATACACGCGGATAAGGCAATTGGATCGGTGGCAATCCGAGGTGGCCAACCCATGTCGCTCAATCCGCTTTGATCAGATTTGATCCGCGGCCAAAAGCGTCTTTCTTTGATCAGCCTGGGTATCCATTGCTGATCGGATAACGACGCTCGCGGCCGAATGCGCGTCTCGAGACCTTCGGCCCGGGCGCGGCCTGGTGCCGTTTCCATTCGCTGATCCGCACCAGGCGCAACACTTTGTCGACGATGGCCGCATCGAACCCGGCCGCAACGATCTCGTCGCGCGATTGTTCCTGGTCGACATGGCGCAACAGGATTGCGTCGAGCACGTCGTACGGCGGCAGCGAATCCTGGTCCTTCTGGTTGTCGCGCAACTCGGCCGACGGTGGCCGCGCAATCACCGCTTCGGGAATGACCATGCCGGCAAGCGACATCCGGCCGCCCACCGTGTTGCGCCAGCGCGCCAGCGCGAACACCTCGCTCTTGTACAAGTCCTTGATCGGCGCATAGCCGCCACACATGTCGCCGTAGATCGTGGCGTAACCCGTCGCGTACTCGCTTTTGTTGCCGGTGGTCAGCAGTAAACCGCCGAGCTTGTTGGACAACGCCATCAGGATCGCTCCGCGCGTGCGCGATTGCAGGTTTTCCTCGGCGACATCGACTGGTTTGCCTTCGAATAGCGGCGCCAGCGCATCGAGAAATCCCTGGAACGGCGCTTCGATCGCGATGGTTTCGTATTTCACGCCGAGCGTTGCGCATTGTTCGGCAGCGAGATCATTGCTCATGCCGGCGGTGTAGCGCGACGGTAAGCGGACGGCGGTGACGTTGCCGGCGCCGAGCGCATCGACCGCGACCGCGAGCACCAGCGCCGAATCGATGCCGCCGGACAGGCCCAGCCAGACCTTGCGGAATCCATTTTTGAGGCAGTAATCGCGGGTGCCACGCACGATCGCGCGCCACGCCAATCCGTCACGGCTTTCATCGGTTTCCACGGGCCACGAGAGCGTCGTGAACTTGCGCGATTCCGGATCAAAATCGGTCACCAGCCAGTGATCCTCGAACGCGCGCGCGGCCGGATGGATGAAGCCATCGCCATCGGCCAGCACCGACGCGCCATCGAACACCAATGCATCCTGCCCGCCGACGACATTCAAGTACGCGAGCGCGACACCGCGGCCCTCCACCAGTGTTTCGTGGACACGCATCGCCAGCAATGCATCACGTTGCGCATGCTTGTCGCGCTCGAACGGCGAAGCATTCGGCACCAGCACCAGTTGCGCGCCCAGCGCCTGCGTCTGCGCCAGCGGCTCGGCAAACCACAGGTCTTCGCAGATGACCAGGCCGACCGGAACTCCCTGCACATCGAACACGCACACACCGCCATCGGGGTCGACGTCGAAATAGCGGCGTTCGTCGAATACCGCGTAGTTCGGCAATTCGCGTTTGCGGTAGGTGTGCTCGATGCCGCCGTCGCGCAGTACGCTGGCGGCGTTGTACACCACCGCACCCGCGGACTGCGGCCAACCGACCACCGCGACGATGCCGTGCGTGCCCGCGGCGATGCGACGGATGGCCGCTTCGCAATCGGCCAGGAAACCGGGACGCAGCAACAGGTCTTCCGGCGGATAACCGCTGACCGCCAGTTCCGGGAACAGCACGACCTCGGCACCGTGCATGTCGCGCGCTTCCGCAATCATCGTGATGATGCGTTCGGCGTTTTGCGTCACGGCGCCGACCGGAAAGTCGAATTGGGCCAGTGCGATCCTCATCCCATACCTTCGGCGCGCTGATCTTCCGAAACCCTGTACGCCGGCGGTTGCAGCAAACGACGACCGTGGATCACCGCGACGACCGTGACCCGCGTTTTTTCGATCCCGTAGATCAGGCGATAGCTGTACACAAAACGCTCGCGTACATCCTTTCGCCCGAGTTCGGGAACAACGCGGCCAATGCGCGGGTTCTCCGTAATGGATCGTGCGGTTTCAACGATCCTCGACACTACTGCGTTTGCATACCACGGCGAATCGCGCTCGATGTATGACGCGATCGCTTCAATGTCCTCGATCGCTTCCGGAGACCAGACTAGGGCGACAGCCATCGATCCAGGCGCCGTATCGCCGTTTCATCGGAAAGCACACCCTCGCTATCGGCGCGGTCGAGACCGCGTTTGATTTTTTCCAGCACATAGAGGTGGTACTGGATGTCCTCGAAACTGCTGTCGTCGGGTAACGATTCGAGCATGGAGGCGACTTCGAATTTGGGGCTGCTCATGACGTGCATCCGGCGGCGACTCGCATCGATGCTAGCACTGCGACGGCGCTACTTCGCCAACCGCTTCGCAATCGCAGTCCCCAGATCTCCAGGCGACCTCACCGTCGTCACCCCCGCCTTCTCCAGCGCGGCAAATTTTCCTTCCGCGGTGCCTTTCCCACCCGACGCGATCGCACCCGCATGTCCCATGCGCTTACCGACCGGCGCCGATGCGCCGGCGATGAAACCGACCACCGGCTTGGTGATGTGTTGCGAAATATATTCGGCCGCTTCTTCCTCGGCACTGCCACCGATCTCGCCGACCATGATGATGCCTTCGGTCTGCGCATCGTCCTGGAACAACTTGAGGCAATCGATGAAGTTCAACCCGTTGATCGGATCGCCGCCGATGCCGATCACGGTCGACTGCCCCAGGCCCGCCTGCGTGGTCTGGTGCACGGCCTCGTACGTCAGCGTGCCCGAGCGCGAGACGATGGCGATCTTGCCGGACATGTGGATGTGGCCGGGCATGATGCCGATCTTGCACTCGCCGGGCGTGATCACGCCCGGGCAGTTGGGGCCGATCAGCACGACATCGTCGTAACCGTTGAGCGTGTTCTTGACGCGCAGCATGTCGAGTACCGGGATACCTTCGGTAATGCAGACGATGACCTTGATACCGGCATCGGCCGCTTCCAGGATCGCGTCGGCCGCGAACGGAGGCGGCACGTAGATCACCGACGCATCGGCGCCGGTTTCAGCCACCGCATCGGCCACCGTGTTGAAGACCGGCAGGCCGAGATGTTGCGTGCCGCCCTTGCCCGGTGTGACGCCGCCGACGACCTTGGTGCCATATTCGACCATCTGCTCGGCGTGGAAGGTGCCCTGCGTGCCGGTGAAACCCTGCACGATGACCCTGGTGTTCTTGTTGACCAAAACGCTCATGTGTGGATCCTGTTGATTTTGTAGGAGCGCACCTGGGCGCGATGAGGCTCTACCGGTAACGCTTCACCGCGCCAAGGTGCGCTCCTACAGGGAGTTCAGGCGGCTTTCGCCGCGGCGACGACTTTCCGCGCGCCATCGTTGATGTCATCGGCCGACTCGATCGCCAGGCCGCTGCTCTTCAACAGCGCCTTGCCCGCTTCGACATTGGTGCCTTCCAGACGCACCACCACCGGCACTTCCACCCCGACCTCTTTCACCGCGGCAATGATGCCCTCGGCGATCATGTCGCAGCGGACGATGCCGCCGAAGATGTTGACGAAGATCGCCTTGACCTTGTCGCTGGACAAAATGAGCTTGAACGCCTCGGTGACGCGTTCCTTGGTGGCGCCGCCGCCGACATCGAGGAAGTTGGCTGGTTCGCCGCCGCTGAGCTTGATGACATCCATCGTCGCCATCGCCAGGCCCGCGCCATTGACCATGCAACCGATGTTGCCGTCCATGGTCACGTAGTTGAGATCGTGTTGGCTGGCGAGGACTTCGGTCTCGTCTTCCTGGCGGATGTCGCGCATCGCGGCAAGATCCGCGTGGCGGAAGGTGGCGTTGTCGTCGGAGTTGATCTTGCCGTCGAGCACCGCGAGATCGCCGTTGTCCAGGATCGCCAGCGGGTTCAATTCGACCAGCGCCAGGTCCTTGTCGTTGAAGAGCTTGTACAGGCCCAGCATGATCTTGGTCAGCTGTCCGACCTGTTTGGCGTTTAGCCCGAGGTTGAAGCCGAGATCGCGGCACTGGTAGGGCTGCAGGCCCTGCACGTATTTCACGTGCAGCGTCTGGATCGCATCGGGGTTTTCCTTGGCGGTTGTTTCGATGTCGACGCCGCCATCGCTGGAGGCGATGAAGGTGATCGACTTGCTGCTGCGATCGGTCAGCACCGACAGGTACAACTCCTTGGCGATGTCGGTGGCCTGCGTGACCAGCACGCTGTCGACCGGCAAGGCAACGCCTGCCGTCTGGTAGGTGGTCATGCGGGTGCCGAGCCTCGCCGCGGCGTACTGCCTGACCTCGTCAAGCGTCTTGGCCAGCTTGACGCCGCCGGCCTTGCCACGGCCGCCGGCGTGGATCTGCGCCTTGACCACCCAGAAGTCACCGCCGATGGACTTGGCCGCATCGACCGCCTCATCCGGCGCGCGCGCGATGCGCCCAGCGGGTACCGCGATGCCGTAATCGGCAAACATCTGTTTTGCCTGGTATTCGTGGAAATTCATGGGTTGTCCAGAAGGAAAAGAACACGTCCGCGGACGGGATGCCGAAGGATCGGCCACGGCCTGCGGACGGGAACGCGCATTGTCGCCGATGCCGCCATGCCGAGGCAAAACGCTGGCGCCAGGATTCTTGCAGGAGCGCACCTGGGCGCGATGACGCTCTACCCGGAAAGCCCCATCG
>JAJAYW010000224.1 GCA_026786005.1 Lysobacter sp.
CCCCCCCACTAACTCGTTGGGTGTTTTTTCTTTCGCCCCCCCTGGGGGGGGGGCCGCGCGGGCGGCGGCTTTATTTTTTATTTTTCCACCCCCCCCCCCCCCCCCCCCCCCCCCCCCCCCCCGCGACCCAACTTTCCGTAACTACTATCTCTTCCTGCAGACATTATTTCCGCAGCAAAGAACACTCCACTCCATTTTCCCGAGCTTCGACCCATGGCCCACTCCCCGCTGCTGCTGCAACTCGTCATCATCCTGGCCACCGCGCGCATCTGCGGCTTGCTGTTGCGCTTTGTCGGCCAGCCACCGGTGATCGGCGAAATGGCGGCGGGTATCGTGCTTGGCCCGATCGTGTTCGGCGCGCTGTTTCCGGAGTTCCATGCGGAACTGTTTGCCAAGGATTCGTTGCCGGCGTTGTCCTCGCTGTCGATGCTGGGGCTGGTGCTTTTCATGTTCATCGTCGGCGTGGAGTTGCGCGCGCCCGATGGCGTGCGTGCGCAGTTCAAGGCCGCGAGCTGGGTGGGCGTGCTCAGCGTGCTGTTGCCGATGGCGCTGGGCATCGCCATCGCGCCAGCGCTGCATCCGCAACTGGCGCCGGCCGGCGTTGCGTTCTGGCCGTTCGCGCTGTTCATGGCGGCGGCGATGTCGATCACCGCATTTCCGATCATGGCCCGCATCCTGAAAGAACGGCACATGACGCACACGCCGATCGGCCGCCTGTCGCTGAGCGCGGCGGCCATCGCGGATGTATTCGCGTGGATCATGCTGGCGCTGGTGGTCGCGCTGATTGCATCGAAGGACGGATGGACCGGGTTCTACAGGACGCTGTTCGGTTTGATCGTGTTGGCGGCGATCGTGTTCGGCTTGTTGCGACCGTTGTACGCGCGGCTGCTGGCAAGACACGCGTCCGACGGCAAGCCGTCCGGCATGGTGCTGGCGGCGATCCTGATCGGCGTGTTCGCCTGCGCTGCGGCGACTGAATGGCTGGGCCTGCACGCCGTCTTCGGCGCGTTCCTGTTCGGCGCGTGCCTGCCGCGCGATGACCGCTTGCTGGCGACCATGATCGAGCGCATCGAATACCTCGCCATCATCGTGCTGATGCCGATCTTCTTCGCGCTGGCCGGGCTCAACACCACTGCCGATGCGTTCATGGGCGCAGGCGGCATCGCGCTGTTGCTGATCCTGTTGGCGGCCATCGCCGGCAAGCTGCTCGGCGGCGCGGCCGGCGCGAAAATGGCCGGTTACAGCTGGCGCGACAGCTTCGCCGTGGGTTCGCTGATGAATGCGCGCGCGCTGATGGAACTGATCGTGATCAAGGTCGGCCTGGATGCCGGCATCATCGGCAAGGACATCTTCACCATGCTGATGGTGATGGCGATCCTGACCACGGTGATGACCGGGCCCTTGCTGACACTGTTTGCCGGGCGCAAAAAAAGCGAGGCGCCCGCAGTGGGCGCCTCGCTGCCGAAGTGATCGTCTCCGGATCGTGCGCAGCCTTTGGAACCACCCTGCCACCCACGGCCACGTCGTAGTCCAGTCGATGCAGCGGGCTATGCCATCCCGCCGTTGACGCCGATGACCTGGCCGCTGATGTAGCCCGCCGAATCCGAGCACAGGAATCTCACCAGCGCGGCCACTTCGTCAGGCGTCCCCGCGCGGCCTGCGGGTACCAGTTGCTTGATCTGCTCCGGCGGAAATGAATCCGCTGCCATCTTGCCCGCGATCACGCCCGGCGCGACGACATTCACGGTGATCCCGCGCCCGGCCATCTCGCGCGCCAGCGACTTGGATGCGCCGTGCAACGCGGACTTGGCCGCCGCGTAATTGGTCTGGCCGCGATTGCCGAGCACCGCCGCCACCGACGACACGCTGACGATGCGGCCCCAGCGCGTGCGCGCCATCGGCAGCAGCAGCGGTTGCGTGACGTGGAAGAACCCGTGCAGGGACACGTCGATGACGCGCTTCCATTGCGCATCGCTCATGCCCGCCATGGGCGCGTCGTCGTGGATGCCGGCGTTGTTGACGATGATCTGGATCGGGCCGTTGGCCAGCAATGTGTCGATGGCCGTGCGCGTTGCATCGCCTTCGGCGACATCGAAGGTGACGGCTTCGGCGCTGCCACCGGCAACCGTGATTGCATCGACCATTGCTTGCGCGCGATCAAGATTGGCGTTCGCATGGACGATGACATGGATGTTGTCGGCCGCCAGTTGGCGGCAGATCGCACCACCGAGATCGCCGCTGCCGCCGGTGACGAGTGCGCGTTTGGGATTCGTAGTCATCCGACAATCCTAATGGATGCAAGGCGGAGCGCGGCACCAGTTTTTTGTAGGAGCGCGGGAAATCAGGATTGCAGCATCACCGCCGCGCGGCCTTCGGCAAGCAGCGTATAGGCATGCGAGATCCGGAACGCGTACTGCTGGCTGCCTTCGGCTTCCACCAACACTTCCGCCTCGCATTCCAGCAGGCCCGGCAAATCATCGATGCGCGCGACGTGCAGTTGCACGGCGCGTAACGCGACCAGCACGCCGGGACGGGCCACGCCGCCGGAAGCTTGCGCGCGCAGGCCGCCATGCACCGCCATTGCCTGCGCGCCGTATTCGCACAGGTGCAGCGCGCGCAGGCGATCGCCGGAGCGCAACGGGTGCGTCGGATCGCGATGGTTGGTTGCGCTCAGGCGGATGCGGGTATCGGTCCATTCGACGACTTCGTCCCACAGGCACATCGCGCCCTTGTGCGGGATCAGCGCCTCGATCGTGTCGCGGCCGATCATGTGGAGCTGGATGGTTGTGGGAACGGGTTCTGCTCCGGCGCTGCGAGTGTCGGGACTGAAGTCCCTCCCACAAGAACAGTTCCTGCATCGGGCGTTCGCGTATCCCCACGCGCGATCAACAACGCGAAAATGAAATTGCTGATCACGCCGATGGTCACCGTCAATCCGATTGCCCGCAGCACCGGGATCGACGACCACGCCAGCAGGCTGAACACCAGCAGAGTGACCAGGCTGCAGACGATAATCGCGTGCAACGCGCGCAGTTGTTCGTCGCGCGCATCGCCGGCGTGCTCAAAGAACAGCGCGTAGTCGAGCCCAAGCCCGGCGGCGAGGATCAGCGCGACCAGATGGAACAAGGTGAGTTCAACACCGAACGCGCGCAACACCGCCAGGATAATCAATGTGGTCAGCGCCATCGGCGCCAGCACCCGCAGCACGCGGCGCGGCGTGCGCAAGGCGATCCACACCGTGCCTGCCAGCAACAACGCAGCGATGCCGAGCGCGCCCAGCACGCGTTGCCGATAGGCAACCACCAGCGATTCGGACGCCTGCTTTAGATCCAGCAACTGCGCGCCGTTGCTCTGGGCCACGCGCGCGACGGCGGCGGGATCGTCCAGGCCACTCAATGACACCAGCGCCGTCGAATGTTCTGCGCCTTCGATCAGCAACCCGGCCGTGACGGCTTCCAGCGCCGTTCCTTGCAGATCGCTGAAGGCCAGCGGCGCCGCAGCGCGTGCAGCGGCGACATCGCTGGCGAATCCGGCAAACGCATCGGCGCGGAACGGGCTGTCGTTCAATGCCGTCGCCAATACCTGCGTCAATGCGTCGCCAGCGGGGAGTTTTTGTTGCCGCGCCCGCTGCAAGGCCGCGCTTGGCAAATAACGTGCGGCGTAATCGTAGGCGGCGATCGAGTGGTTTGCGACCAGTTGATCCAGCATCGGCCGCAAGCGTTCGGATCGCTGCAACACAGCTTCGGTATCCGCCGCTTCCAGCGTCAACACATAGCGCACGTCCGGCGCGCCGAGTTCGCTGCGCAGCGCGGCATCGCGCGCGAGTGCATCGGCCGGCACCGGCGTCAGCTTGGCCAGATCGTTTTGCCAGAATGCGCCCGGCGCGAACGCGATCACCACCACCGCGATCAATGCCAGGCCAACCAGCGACAGGCGCGGCCGCGGCAGGCGCGCGATCCATTCCCACATCCGCGCGACGCGCGGCGAATCGGCGGCGTCGCGTGGCGAGGGATCGATCAGGCCCGGCAACAGGAATCGCGTGGTCAACGCCGCCGTGCCGAGGCCGGCGATGGTGAACACGGCCAGTTGCTTGAGGCCGTCGACGCCCGACGCGAAGAAGGTCAGGTAGGCGATGCAGGTCGAGACCACGCCGGTGGCCAGCGTCGGCCACAACGCGCGCGCGCTGGCCCATGGCGAGACGCCGGGACGCTGATGGCTGAACAGGTGGATCGGATAATCCTGCGCCACGCCAATCAGCGTGAAGCCGAAGGCGACCGTGATGCCGTGGACACCCTCGAACAAACCCGCGACCGCGCCCAGTCCGGCCAGACCGGCGCTCGCCAGCGGCAACGCGCCGAGCAGCGGCGTCTTCCAGTTGCGGTACGCCAGCCACAACAACAACAACAGGCCGATGCTGTCGGCCAGACCAATCCAGCGCGCCTCGCGTTCGGTGCGGCCGCCGATCTCGACCGAAAACGCGCCGGGACCGCTGAGCACGATGTTTGAAGACGTGTCTCTCGATGAGGTGTCGCCGCGGGTTTTCGCGAAGGCGCTTTCGATGGCCGCGACCGCAAGTTGCTGGCCGGTCGGGTCGAAACCGGCTGCCTGTGTTTCCACCGCAAGCAAGGCCTGCTTGCCGGCGCGATCGAACCAGACGCCGTGCAGGCGCTGCGGCGCGTTCGGCGGTTGCCAGCTTTCGGCGAGCTTGAGTGTTTCCAGGGTGGGATCGGACGCGATCAACGGCTCGATCAGTCCAGCCGCCGGCGAGCCCAGATCCTGTATGCGCGCGGCGAGTTCCTCACGCAGGAACTCCGCATCCAGTGGCTGCGTATCCAGCGTCGGCGACAGCAAATAACGATACGGCCGCAGCCGCTCGGGAATTGCGTCCAGACCCGAATCGCCGCCGTTGGCGACGAGGCGGAATTTGTCGTCGGCCAACAAGGTGTCGCGCAACGCCTGCGATTGCGCGGCGAGTGTTTCCGCGTCCGCGCCCGACAACGCGATCAACAGCAGGCGCGAGCCCGGCCCCTCACCCAGTTCGTCGATCAGCAGTTTCTGCGCCGGCGTTTCCGCGCTGGGCATGAAGCGGCGCAGGTCGCCGCTGAGTTCCAGCCGCTGCGAGATCGCCCAGCCCGCGATCGCGAGCAATGCCAGCCACAACAGCGCCAGTGCGGTGCGTGTGTTCGATGACGTCAAGATTTCGTGCCGTGACGGCATAGCGCGGTCATCGCATCCATGCCGAGGTTGGAGGGCGCGTTGCGCGCGGCGGTCGCCAGCAGCGTGCGCTGCACATCCCCACTTGAGGCTGCTCCACTTGAGGCCGTCCCGGTTGCGGCCTTGCCGGTGGCGGGCGACCGCGTCTCGATGCAGCGCAATTCACTGCCGCGGCCGTACAGCTGGACGTCGCGCACGCGCGTCGCCATTGCCTTGTCCTTCGGTATCAGCGTCATTTGCCATTGCCGTTGCGTGCCATCGGTGGCCACGGTGTAGTGGCGTTCGAGCAAGCCGCGGTCGCCGCTGAGCAAGGCGCCGAAACTCGCCTGCAATCCCGCCAGCTCAGGTGCGCGCGACAGGGAGAACGTGCGCGATTTCCCGGCGCGGGTGATTGTGGCCTGGCCTGCGCGGATCGTTGTGACTTCCAGGTACGGCGCGCGCACGTCGCGGACAAACGTGTCCTTGTCGGGCCGCCGGTATTCGCCGGACAGCTGCAACGGTTGCTTGAGCAACTTCGAGCCGCGCAGTTCGACGAACGACGTGCGCATCGGGGCGGGTCGCGCGAGCTTGCCCAGTACCCAGGCGGTCGTGGCGGCGGTGTCAGCTGCGGCGAATGCCCTGTTGTTGCCGGTCAGCAGCATGCCGATCGACAGCAGGCTGATCGACAGCAGGCTGATCCTGGCCAAGCTGATCCTGGCCAGGCGCATCGACAGCCGGCTGGTCGGCCATCGGCGCATCGATGGCGACTGGCGCCGCGGGTGGGATGCCATGGCCGCGGTGGCCATCGTGTTTGCGTTCACTGTCGCCGCCTTCAATGTCGGTGTCCCAGAAATCATAGAAGTTGAACCAGTTGTATGGCGCCTGCCTTGCGTAATGCTCCAGCCGCGCGGCATAACGCCGGATGAGCGCCGCGACTGCGCCGGCGCGCTGCTGGCGCGGAATGTCGATGCCATCGCTGAAGGCTTCGAATTGCAGCGAGTAGCGATTGCCTCCGTGGTAGAGCCCGAAGGCGAGGCACACCGGCACTTTGAGCACCGCCGCGATCAGCCATGGCGCGGTCGGGAACAATGCCGGTTGGCCGAAAAAGTCGGCCGCGACCGCGGGGTCGCCGGGCTGGGTGCGATCCACCAATAGCGCGATCAATGCGCCCTGGTCGGCGGCTTCCTTGATCGCCAGCACGATGGAGGGTCCGTCCTGGCCGGCATCGATGACGGTCGATGCGATCTCCGTGTTCAGTGCATCCAGCAACTGCGTCATCGCCGGGTTGTGCGCCTTGTCCAGGACCACGCGGATCGTGTACTCCGGGCGTTGCCGCGCCAGCACGCGCAGCACCTCGAAGCTGCCCAGGTGCGAGCCGAACAACAACAGGCCGCGACCCTGGTCGAGTTGCGCGTGGAGCTTGTCGACGCCGCGGATCTCGACGTCGAAGCGGCGGGTATCCTCGCTGAGCAGGAACACGCGATCAAGGATGGTCGAGGCGAACGTATGGATATGCCGCGCCACGTCGCCCAACGAGGCACGCCGTCCCAGCGCGCGCGTCAGGTAGTCGCGCGAGCCGCGGCGCTCGTCGCCACGCCGCAGCAGGAAATAGGCCGTGATCGGATACAGCAACAGGCGCGCGATGCCGCGACCGCCATGGCGTCCGATCCCGCGGATCAGCCAGATCGACAACCAGCCGCCACCTTCGCGGCGTTGCTTCCAGACATAGTTCATGCGGCCACGACCTCGCCGCTGGCCAGCAGGTCCGGGCCGCGCAACACGCGGAAACGCCACCGCGGTACATCGCCATCGAGCTCGATGCGCGCGCTCTCGCCGGGTCGCAACGGTTGCATGAATTTGACCTGCGGCAACGTCAACGCCGTCAGCGGGCCATGGGCCATTTCGATCGCTTCGAGCACGCGCTCCAGCAGCACCACGCCGGGCACCAGCGGACGCCCCGGAAAATGGCCGGGCAGGCAGGGATGGTCGTGGGCGATGCGGAATTCGGTGGTCATTGGGGAAAGCATGCGTGGCGACCGCCATACCCGCAAGCGCCACCGCCGTCGTCTTTCGTAGGGTGGACCTCGGCCCACCGGCGTTCGATTGGCTCGCATGGATGACGGAAAATCGAAACTATTTGCCGCGGATCACGCGGATAACCACGAATACAACGCAAGACATCCGCGCGGTTATCCGTGTCTATTCGCGTCATTCGCGTCATCCGCGGCCAAGCCTTTCCGCCTGGACTCCGCGATCGGGAACCGAAGCCCATCCTGCTCCCCGCGAAGTCAGTGCAGGAAATCTCGCCAGAACGCGGGACCCAACCCGACCATGCGCCGGGCGAAGTCGGCGACATTCTTGTAGCGGCCCGGAAAACGATGCTTCCGGTACAGATATTCGGCGGCCATGAAGCCGCCCATGATTCCGTAATCCAGCAGGTTGGCGAACCAGGACCACTGCGTCTGCGTGACCGTGATCGGCGACTGCACGCCGAATTGCGCCAGCAGCCCGTTGGGCGTGGCGATCAGCGCCAGCCCGAGGTTCAACAACCCGATCACCGACAACAGCGTGGCCCACGCTGCAGTCAGAGCACGCGTGTAGCTGCGCAACGCGGGCTCGAGGTCTGCCGCCGTCGTGCGCTCCAGCGCGGCAACAATCCTGGTGATCAGCGGCACGCGGCCATGGCGCAGGCTGCGCGCGAACCACCATGCCACCAGCGCGACGAACGCGAAGGGCACCAGCAACAACGGCAGATGGGTGTACGGCGTTTGCGCCAGCAATGCCGCGCCAGCGGCGCCGGCCAGCAAGGCGAGCCACGCCGCGATCCGTCCCTGCAGCAGCGGCGCAAGCAACAGCAGGACCATCAATACGCCAATCGCCAGCGCCGCCAGCAAGTTGTCGTGGCGCGCGCTGGCCAGATGCGCCAGGACCGCATAGGCGGCCGCAAGGAGCGCCCGGACGAGGACGATCAAGCCGCTTTGTGCTGCTCGATGTGCGCAGACAACGCGCGCAGCGATGCGAACACACGCCGGTTGTCTTCGCTGTCGGATTTGAGCTGGAAGCCATAGCGTTTGCTGATGGCCAGCGCCAGCTCCAGCGCATCGATCGAATCCAGGCCAAGACCGGCGCCGAACAGTGGCGCATCCGGGTCGATGTCGGCGGCGCTGACGTCTTCCAGGTTCAGGCTTTCGACCAGCAGGTCGGCGAGTTCACGTTCAGCAGCAGTCAACGACGGCATTCGGATTTCCGTGCAGGTGGGACGATCAGATCAAGTGGCCAGGATGGAGTGGGGCCGGGTCGGCGCGCGGGGCCGCGTATCATTCGCGCAAGTGAAATGATCGCATGGGCGAGCCGGAACAGCGAATGACCAATGCGGTGCCAGACACAGGTGTAGCGATCGACTCAGCGATCAATCCGGCGTGGACAAACCGCGCACAGGCTCAGGCGGTCGCCAGGGCTGCGGTGGAAACCCCGGACGTGCTGGTGATCGGCGGCGGCGCGGCCGGCACCACCGCCGCCACGCCGCTGGCGCGCAAGGGCTGGCGGGTGACGCTGCTGGAAAAAGGCCGGCATCCACGCTTCCACATCGGCGAATCGCTGCTGCCGATGAACATGCCGATTCTCGAGCGGCTAGGCGTGCTGGAGCAGGTGCGCGCCATCGGCGTGCTCAAGCTTGTCGCCGATTTCCCAAATGACGACGGGCACTACAACGTCTTCAGTTTCAAGCGCGCGCTGAATGCAAAGTCCGACTTCGCCTTTCACGTCAAACGCGAGGAATTCGACCAGATGCTGTTCGAGCACGCGCGCGAAGGCGTACACGTGGACCAGATCGCCTTCGCCGACGATGGCGCCATCACCGTGCAAGCCGGCGCGCAACGCTATCAGCCGCGTTACCTGCTGGACGCCAGCGGCCGCGATGCCTTCATCGGCAGCAAACTCGGCATCAAGCGCAGGAATGCACGGCACGCGTCGGCGGCGGTGTTCAGTCATTTTCGTTCCGTGCGCCGGCGGGAGTGCGCGGATGCCGGCAACACCAGCATCTACCGTCACGGGCATGGCTGGGCGTGGCTGATCCCGCTGCGCGATGACGTGATTAGCGCGGGCGCGGTGTGTTTTCCGGACTACCTCAAACAGCGCAAGGGCGAGACCGAAGCATTCCTGCTGCGCACACTGGAATCGGTGCCCGAAATCGCACAACGCATGCAGGGTGCCGAACGTGTCGCGCCGGTGCATGTCACCGGCAACTACGCCTGCGAGTACACGCGCATGCATGGCCGCCACTGGTCGCTGCTGGGCGATGCCTACGCCTTCGTCGATCCGATGTTCTCTTCCGGGGTATTCCTGGCCATGCACAGTGCGGAACTGGGCGCGAACATGGTGGATGCGGCGTTACGCCAGCCTGCGCGCGAGCCCCGTCTGCAGCGCGCATTCGAGAAATGCTTCAATCGCGGTCTCGGCGAATTCAAGTGGTTCATCTATCGGTTCACCTCGCCGACCATGAAACACCTGTTCGCCAATCCGAAGGATGTCCTGCAGGTGGAATCGGCGGTCGTGTCGATGCTGGCCGGCAATGTGTTCGATTCCAGACCGGTGCTGCACCGCCTGCGCCTGTTCCGCGCCATCTACGCATTGACCGCGCTGGGCATGGCGCCTGCGGCCTTCCGCGGCTGGCTGCGTCGCCGCCGGCAAGTGCGCGTACAGGTGCAGGGCGACACCCTGCAACCGGGCAACCCATGAGTGCGACCATGCCAGCGCTGCAAGCCGCATCGCCACAACTCGCGGTCGATTACGTCGCGACCGCGTCGCCTGCCTCGTTGCTGCAGGACAACGTGCTGGCGGTGCTGGGGTTCGGCAACGATGCGCCGAAGCTGGACGATCCGCGCTATCTGCGCGTGCCATTGCAGCCGCATGGTGACGCCTGTTTCGAGGTCTGGCGCTCGAACGCGCCGGTGTCGCATGGCCGCGATGGCGAAATCGCATGGGCCACCGATGGGCAGTTGATGTTCGGCGTGATCGAAGTCGATGAAGGCGCCGATGGTGCCGACCATGCATCCGGCATCCGCGATGCCGCCGAGCATGCCTACGCGCGCCTGACGCGGTTCGTCCACGACAGCAGCACCCCGCACCTGCTGCGGATCTGGAATTATCTCGACGCCATCACCCAGGGCGATGGCGATGCCGAGCGCTATCGGCAATTCTGCCTGGGTCGCGCACGTGGGCTGGGCAACCTCGATGCCAGCATGTTGCCGGCGGCGACCGCCATCGGCCGCTGCGATGATGCGCGCGTGCTGCAGATCTACTGGCTCGCGGCACGGACCCCCGGCACGCCGGTGGAGAATCCGCGGCAGATCAGCGCCTACCGCTATCCGCGCGCCTACGGCCCGCAGCCGCCGAGCTTCGCCCGCGCGATGCTGCCGCCCACGCAACACGACATGCCGTTGCTGTTGTCGGGTACCGCCAGCGTGGTCGGCCACGCGTCGCAGCACGCGGATGCGTTGATGGCGCAGCTCGACGAAACCTTCGCCAACTTCGACAGCCTGATCGCGGCGGCGCGGCAACGGCAACCGGCGCTACCGCCGGCGTTCGGGCCCGGCACGCGCTTGAAGGTGTACGTCCGCGATCGCGACGACTTGCCGCTGGTGGCGGAATCGCTGCGGCAACGCTTCGGCGGCCGGGTGCCGTATCTGCTGGTCCACGCGGCGATCTGCCGCCGCGAGTTGTGCGTGGAGATCGACGGGGTGCATGGCGTCGCTTGATTGCACTGCGGGCGGTCGCAGGTGGGCGTTGAGGCTATTCGCCACGGATTACGTCGGATAAACGTGGGGAATTTACAAGCCTCGATTCGCTTATCCGTGTATATCCGCGTAATCCGTGGCGAATGCCTTGCAGGCACCTCGCGGACACGGAGTCTCTAGGTCTGGAACATCGACACATCGGCCAAACAAACATCGGGAGCATCGAAATGGGTTTGATCAGTCTGTTGTGGGGCATCTTCGCGATGCTGTGGATGCTGCTTGCACTGATTCCATTCCTGGGCTGGGGTAACTGGCTGCTGATCCCGTTCGCGGCGTTCGGCGCGCTGATCGCCGCCATCGGCATCGCCCTGACCGCGCGTGAAAAACGAGGCCGCGCCAAGGCGGGCCTGATCCTCAACGGCATTGTCATCGTCGTCGCGGTGGTGCGCCTGAATCTGGGCGGCGGGATCATCTGAAGGATTCGGCTTCTCACGCCACGCTTTGGTGTTTCTGGATGGAACACCTGAACGGTTTTGCATACGCCTGCGAATTGTTGCGCTGCAGTATTGAAGCCCGTCGGGGTTCCGGCGCACACTCGCGGCGGTCTGGGGGGCTGCGCCCGCCAGGTTCGCCACGTCCGCACGTGATGCGATCGGCAAACGATTGCATGGCTGACAGATGTTCCTTGATCACGCACTGAGGGTCTACAGAATGAGAATCAGCATGACGCCGCTGTTGCTGGTGTCGAGCCTCGCGCTCGCCAGCACGGCCTTTGCCGCCGAACCAACGCAAGCTGACACCCAGCTTTATTTCAACGGCGTCAAGGTCGCCATCGACCCGGTGACCGGCAAGTTGCGCCAGCCAACCGCAGCCGAGTCGGCCGCGCTGCGTATGAGCGTGGCGAAGATGCCCGTGCAGAAATCGCGAGGCAAGGCCATGCCCAAGACGCGCGCTGAGGCCAACCGCACCGTGCGCAGGATGCGCGACGGCAGCGTCATGATGAGCGTGTCCGAAGACATGATGTCGACCGCCGTCGCCACACGTCAGGCCGACGGCAGCATTAGCATCGTGGAGCATCAAGGCGACGCGACCACGCAGGAGAGCGGCAATGAATAAGACACTTCTCGCCTGCGCCTTGGCGCTCGCTTCGATCGGGACTGCCTACGCTGGCACGCTCAATTTTATCGTCCCGGTCAATGTTGATCCGGCTGGATCCGGCTTGAACGACACCACGCCGGCTGCGCCGGTTGGCGGCAATCCGGGTACCACCATCGGCGAACAACGACGGCTTGCCTACCAGTATGGCGCCGACCTGTGGAATGTCGTGCTCGACAGCGCCAACAACACCACCGTGAATGTCGAAGCGAGCTTCACCGCCCTCACCTGCAGCTCCACCAGTGCCGTCCTCGGCTCGGCAGGCGCCAAGACGATCCATGCCAATTTCACCAACAGCGTTCCCAGCACCTGGTACGGCAATGCGCTGGCCAATGCGCGCTCGGGCACGGACCAGAGCCCGGGCGGCAACGAGATCGCCAGCCGCTTCAATGCCAACCTGGGCCAAACGGGTTGCCTGGACGGCTCGGGCTGGTACTACGGCTTCGACGGCAACACGCCGGCCGGCAAGATCAGCTTCCTCGACGTGGTGATGCACGAGATCGGCCATGGCCTCAATTTCCAGGGCTTCTACGACACGGCCACGGGCGCACCTGCGGGCACGGCTCCGAACAACTTCCCGGACATCTACTCGCGCAACGTGTTGGACAACAATTCGGGCCTGGCGTGGACCGCCATGACCGATAGCCAACGGGTCACAGCCGCGATCGGTGACAACCTGGTCTGGACCGGGGCCAATGTCATCGCCCAAGCTCCGGCCAACCTCGGCCCACAGGTCAATCTCTTCGTGACAGGTCGCGCCAGCAATTACCCGATGGTGCCTGCCGCCTACGGACCGACGCCAGCGCCGGGCAACTTCACCACGGGTCCTCTCAGCCGTGTCAGTGACCCGACCGGTGGTCTGGAGCAGGGTTGTTCGGCGTTTCCGGCCGGCGCCTACACCGGCAAGACCGTGCTGATCGATCGTGGCGCCTGCAGCTTCAAGACCAAGACCCTGAACGCACAGAACGCCGGCGCCGCCAAAGTGATCATCGTCAACAATGTGCCAGCCGGTTTCCCGGGAATGGGCGACGACCCGGCGATTCCCACCCCGATCACCATTCCGTCCGTTGGCGTTACGCAGGCTTCTGGCAACGCGCTCAAGAAGTTCGCCTTGGCGAATATCCAGGCCAGGCTACAGGCCGTGCCGGGCCAGTTTGCTGGCTCCGATCCAAGCGGACGCGTCTATTTGTTTGCACCCAACCCGCGTCAGCCCGGTTCGAGCTTCTCGCACTTCGACGTGCGCCTGACCCCGAATGCGCTGATGGAGCCCTTCATCAACGACGACCTCAACGCGGCTGTCGATCTCGACCTGACGCCTGCACTGTTCAAGGATCTGGGCTGGTCGGTCACTCCCTGATTCAATCGTTTTTTGCAAGCTCTTGCCGGCGCCCTTGTGGCGCCGGTTTTTTATGTGGGTGCTACCTTTTTCCGAATCGTACACGGGCCGCGGACTTGCGAGCGACCCGATGGCTGCGGCGTAGAATGCAGCCAATGGCCTATCCCTACTCCCGCCCACGCCGCATGCGTCGCGACGACTTCTCGCGCCGGCTGATGCGCGAGACCGTGCTGACTGCCAACGACCTGATCTATCCGGTGTTCGTGCACGAACTCTCCGGCCGCACCCCCATCGCCTCGATGCCCGGCATCGAACGCGTCGGCATCGACGACCTGCTGCGCGTGGCCGAGCAGGCCAGCACCTTGCGGATTCCCGCGCTCGCATTGTTTCCAGTGAGCGCGCCGGAAGCCAAATCGCTCGATGCCGCCGCCGCCTGGTCCGAGGATGGTTTGTGCCAGCGCGCGATTCGCGCCCTGAAATCGCGGTTCCCGGAACTCGGCGTCATCACCGACGTTGCCCTCGACCCCTACACCTCGCACGGGCAGGATGGCCTGGTCGACGACAGCGGCTACGTCGTCAACGACGACACCGTCCACGCCTTGGTCAAACAGGCGCTGTCGCATGCGGCGGCAGGCGCCGATATCGTCGCGCCCAGCGACATGATGGACGGCCGCATTGGCGCGATCCGCCAGGCGCTGGAGGAAGGCGGCCATGTGCACACGCGCATCCTTGCCTACAGCGCGAAATACGCCTCCAGTTTCTATGGCCCGTTCCGTGAGGCCGTCGGCAGTGCGGGCGCACTCGGCGGGGGCAACAAGTACACCTACCAGATGGACCCGGCCAACAGTGATGAGGCCTTGCGCGAAGTCGCGCTGGATCTCGACGAAGGCGCCGACATGATCATGGTCAAACCTGGCCTGCCTTATCTCGACATCGTGCGCCGGGTGAAGGATGAATTCGGCGCGCCGACGTTCGTCTATCAGGTCAGCGGCGAATACGCGATGCTCAAGGCCGCCGCGCAGAACGGCTGGCTCGGCGAACGCAGCTGCATGCTCGAAGCGCTGACCAGCATCAAGCGCGCCGGCGCCGATGGCGTGCTGACGTATTTCGCGCTGGACGCGGCCGCTGCGTTGCACGAGCAGCGTTGAAGGACTAACAAGATGATGGACGCAAGGGGGCGGCGATGAGCAGGCACTACGGGGTATTCGGACATCCGGTGGCGCATTCGCTGTCGCCGCGCATCCATGCCGAATTCGGCCGGCAAACCGGGATCGCGGTCGACTATGCCGCAATCGATGCGACACCGGAGCAATTCACCGATGCGCTCGCAGCGTTCGCGGACAAGGGCGGCGCCGGGGCCAATATCACCCTGCCGCTGAAACAGGCCGCGTTCGCCTTGTGCGATGACGTCACCGAACGTGCGCGGCGTGCTGGTGCGGTCAACACACTGGTGCGCAACGGCGACACCTGGCATGGCGACAACACCGACGGCGCCGGACTGGTGCGTGATCTCACCGGGCGCCATGCACTCGACTTGCGCGCACGCCGGACGTTGTTGATCGGCGCCGGCGGCGGCGCACGTGGCGTTGCGCCGACGTTGCTGGAGGCCGGCATCGGCGACCTGTTCATCGTCAATCGCACGCCCGAACGCACCGACGCACTGGTCGATATCCTGGGCGAACCCGGCCGCGTGCATCCGCGTTATCTCAATGACTTGGCCGGACTTGGCGAATTCGACCTGAGCGTCAATGCCACCTCGGCCACGCGCGATGGCCGGCTGCCGGCATTTCCGGCATCGCTGGTCGGCCGTCGCACCGCGGCGGTGGACCTGAGCTATGGCGAAGCGGCGATCCCGTTCCTGTCGTGGGCACGCGCGCACGGTTCGCACGATGCCATCGACGGCCTCGGCATGCTGGTTGAACAGGCCGCGGAAAGTTTCGCGCGCTGGCACGGCGTGCGACCGGACACCGACAGCATCTACGGCGAACTGCGTGCGCGCCACAACGCGCTCGTCACTGCCGACTGATGCAATGCCGCGACCGCTGCGGCGCGTGTTGCATCGCACCGTCGATCACGTCACCGATTCCCGGCATGCCGTATGGCAAACCCGCCGGTATTCCCTTCGTGCAACTGAATGACGACTACCGATGTCGTCTGTTCGGAAGACCGGAACGGCCATCCTTTTGCGCGTCGCTGAAACCTGATGCATCAATGTGCGGCGTGTCGCGTGCCGAGGCGTTCGTCATCCTCGATGCACTGGAAATTGCGACAAGGCCGTGATTTTGTAGGAGCGCACCTGGGCGCGATGAGGCGTTACCGGTAGAGCCCCATCG
>JAJAYW010000225.1 GCA_026786005.1 Lysobacter sp.
AATGCCTCCCCCGGGGGGTTTTTGGCGCAGGGGTTCCCCGTCACGCACTTACTACCCCCGACACCAACATTTACACCCGACCCCCCGGCTAACCGGGGGAGGACGAATCGGACTTTATTCAGGGACCGTAGCCCGGATAAGCGCAGCGCATCCGGGGCTTTTCTTGACGTGACCAAAACCCCCGGGTGCGGCCTGCGGTCTTACCCGGGCTACGTACTCGCAATGCAAGTGGAGGGATATCAGCCCGGAAGGTTTGAATTCGACGCTGAGAAAGCACACTTATTCCACGTGATAAACCTTCGCACCAGCCGCAAGAAACTCCGCCGACTTCTCCGCCATCCCCGCATCCAGCGCAGATGTTTCATCGACCCCATGCGCTGCCGCGTAATCGCGCACATCCTGCGTGATCTTCATCGAACAGAAATGCGGGCCGCACATCGAGCAGAAGTGCGCGAGCTTGTGCGCGTCCTTCGGCAGCGTCTCGTCGTGGAACGACTTGGCCTTTTCCGGATCCAGTCCGAGGTTGAACTGGTCGTCCCAGCGAAACTCGAACCGCGCCTTGGAGAGCGCGTTGTCGCGCACCTGCGCGCCGGGATGGCCCTTGGCCAGATCGGACGCATGCGCCGCGATTTTGTAGGCCATGATGCCGTCGCGCACGTCCTCGCGATTGGGCAGGCCGAGATGCTCCTTCGGCGTGACGTAGCAGAGCATCGCCGTTCCGTACCAGCCGATCATCGCCGCGCCGATTGCGGATGTGATGTGGTCGTAGCCCGGCGCGATGTCGGTGGTCAGTGGCCCTAAGGTATAGAACGGCGCTTCACCGCATTCGGCCAGCTGCTTGTCCATGTTTTCCTTGATCAACTGCATCGGCACATGGCCGGGACCTTCGATCATGGTCTGCACGTCATGCTTCCACGCGATCTTGGTCAGTTCGCCCAGCGTTTCCAGCTCGCCGAATTGCGCCGCGTCGTTGGCGTCGGCGATGCAGCCGGGACGCAGGCCGTCGCCGAGCGAGAAGGCCACGTCGTAGGCCTTCATGATGTCGCAAATGTCCTCGAAATGCGTGTAGAGGAAGTTTTCCCTGTGGTGCGACAAACACCACTTGGCGAGGATCGAACCGCCGCGTGAGACGATGCCGGTGACGCGTTTGGCCGTGAGCGGCACGTAGCGCAGCAGCACGCCGGCGTGGATGGTGAAGTAGTCGACGCCCTGCTCGGCCTGTTCGATCAGCGTGTCGCGGAAAATCTCCCACGTGAGCTCTTCCGCGCGGCCGTCGACTTTTTCCAGCGCCTGGTAGATCGGCACGGTGCCGATCGGAACGGGCGAGTTGCGAATGATCCATTCACGGGTTTCGTGGATGTGCTTGCCGGTGGACAGGTCCATCACCGTGTCGCCGCCCCAGCGGATCGCCCACACCAGTTTCTCGACTTCCTCGGCGATCCCGGAACTCACCGCCGAGTTACCGATATTCGCGTTGATCTTGGTGAGGAAGTTGCGGCCGATGATCATCGGCTCGCTTTCGGGATGGTTGATGTTGTTGGGCAGGATCGCGCGGCCGCGCGCGATCTCGTCGCGGACGAATTCGGGCGTGATGAAGTGCTGGATGCTGGCGCCGAAGGATTCGCCGGGATGCTGCTTCAGCAGGCCCGCATCGCGCACCGCGTCGAGGCGCTGGTTCTCGCGGATCGCGACGTATTCCATCTCCGGCGTGATGATGCCGCACTTGGCGTAATGCATCTGGCTGACATTGGCGCCGGCCTTGGCGACGCGCGGCAGCATGCGGTTGGGGAAGCGCACTGGGTCGAGGCGGGCATTGGTTTCGCGGCCGCGTCCGAATTCGGAACTCAGTTGCGACAGCAATTGGGTATCACCGCGCTCCTCGATCCACTTCGCGCGCAACGGTGCAAGGCCGATGGCGAGATCGATGCTGGCGTCCGGATCGGTGTACGGACCGGACGGGTCGTACACGGTGATCGGTGGATTGTCCTCGCCGCCGAACAGCGTCGGCGTCTGCGACTGCACGATCTCGCGCATCGCTACGCGCACCACATGCCCATGAGGAGCATGGCGCGACCCTTCGATGAAGATCTTGCGAGAGCCGGGAATCGGCCGGGTGACTGTTTCTGAGAGCTGCTGCGTCTGCTGCAACAGCGAGGAAGGCACTGCATTCATTGAGATTGATCCGCGGGCTTTTATTGGAAAGTCCGCACATGAATGTGCGGGCTCTTGCGAGGGACTCGCATAAAAGCGGCGGCGCATGGACGAATCGCGATTGCGGGCGTCCTGCGAAGCTTCCCTACGCCGGTGTCAACCGGATCAGGTTCGAAGGGACTGTCTCAACCGTGGCGCGAGGCCGCGGTACCCCCGCTTCAGGACGCATTGCACCACGTGCGCCGTGGACGCGCCAGCAACGCGTGCGTTAACGGCATCGCGGTGCCACGCGGGCACGCAGCGCGGCTGCTTCCGTACCCGCAGGGCAGTCCTGCTCGCCGCAGGCCAGTACTTCGACTTTCCACCCACGCCCTTCACGTCTGAGCGTGGCATTGAGCGGTTCATAATGACTGAGGCCGTCGGGCGATTGGGGCTCCACTGATAGCCAGCCGAATGTCTTGCCCAAGCAGACCTCGCGCACCATGAACAACTGCGGCTGCGCATCGAACTGTCGCATGTGCGAGCGCAACGCATCCAGCGCCTGCTTGCGTTCCGGCGTGCCGCGCGCCGGCACGTACCAGGCAGTGGCGGCGTGGACAATGGTAGCCGTCAACAGCAAGACGGCGCTCAGATAACGTTTTTTCATGGCAATCAATTTCCGGGTTCAACGCAACGATGCATTGATACTCTCTAACGTGATTTGACCCGGATTCAGGTCATGGGCACCAAGAGAATTCAACGGCGGCCCGACCGTATTGAGATGTCCGTGCAAGTCATCGGCCGCAGGATCGACGAATAGCAGTCCCGTGACAATTTCGCCGACGGCCTGCCGCTGCTGGATGATGTTCATCGCGGCGATGCGGTCGCGGGGATCGTAGGCATCGTCGAGCTTGCGCAGGTGCAGGACCGAACCGTCGTGCTGCTCGACATCAATGGTCTCGCCCGCGCGGTAATCCACGGCGATCTCGGCATGCGGCACCATCACGTCGAGCTGGTTGACGGCGTCGTTATGCTCGCGCACGTAGTCGTAGCTCTTGGTGCTGCCGGCGTGGTTGTTGAACGCCACGCAAGGACTGATGACATCCAGGAACGCCGCGCCGCGATGCGACAGCGCGCCCTTGATCAGCGGCACCAGCTGCTGCTTGTCGCCGGAGAAACTGCGCGCGACATAACTTGCGCCGAGTTGCAGCGCCATCATCACCATGTCGATCGGGCTATCGCTGTTGGCGACGCCTTTTTTCGACATCGACCCTTGGTCGGCGGTCGCGGAAAACTGACCCTTGGTCAGTCCGTACACACCGTTGTTCTCGACGATGTAGACCATGTTCACGCCGCGCCGGATCGCATGCACGAACTGGCCGATGCCGATCGATGCGGAATCACCATCACCGGATACGCCGAGGTAGATGAGTTCGCGATTAGCGAGGTTGGCGCCGGTCAACACCGACGGCATGCGTCCGTGCACGGTATTGAAGCCGTGCGACTGGCCAAGGAAATAATCCGGCGTCTTGCTGCTGCAGCCGATACCCGACAGTTTGGCGACACGATGCGGCTGGATGTCGAGTTCCCAGCAGGCCTGGATGATGGCCGCCGAAATCGAGTCGTGGCCGCAACCAGCGCACAACGTCGAAATCTTGCCCTCGTAGTCGCGGCGGGTGAAGCCGATCGCGTTGCAGCCGAGGGAGGGGTGATGGAGTTTTGGTTTGGTTAGGTAGGTCATGTGCTGTGCTCTTGTTTGGTCCCTTCTCCTCTCGGGAGAAGGTGGCGCGCAGCGCCGGATGAGGGCGGGAGAGTGAGTCGGAAGAGAGCGTTCATCGCGATGTGAAAGTCCGCGCCCTCATCCGCCCTTCGGGCACCTTCTCCCGATGGGAGAAGGAAGCGGCGGCGCTTGCACCTTCTGAGATTGCATCTGCGATGAACCTAGCCGTAATTGGCGTGCCGTCGTAGTGCAGTACCGCCACCAGTCGCGCCGGATCGATGCCGAACTCGTTGACCAGCAGCGAACGCAATTGTCCGTCGCGATTCTGCTCGACGACGAACACCGATTCACGCGCATCTATGAAGCCACGCACCGAATCCGGGAACGGGAACGCACGCACACGCAACGTATCGAGTGCGATGCCATGCCCCTGCAAACGCTCTATGGCCTCCTGCATCGCCGGACTCGTCGAGCCGAAATAAATCGCGCCGTGCTTCGATGGCAGTTCCGTTTGCCTGCCATTGGAAAGTTTGACAACCGGCTGCGGCACCAACGCTTTCGCGCTATCGAACTTCTGCAACAATCGCTGCATGTTGTAGACGTAATCCGCGCCGCGCTCGGAATACTGCGCCTGCGGGTTACGCGAGGTGCCGCGCGTGAAATACGCGCCCTTGTCGGGATGCGTGCCGGGGTAGGTGCGGTACGGGATGCCGTCGCCGTCGATATCCTTGTAACGCGCGAATTCCCTGCCGGTGTCCAGCTCATCGGCCGTCATCACCTTACCGCGGTCGTAATCGCGCGCGTCGTCCCACACGAACGGCGCGCACAGGCGCTGGTTCATGCCGATGTCGAGGTCGGTCATCACGAACACCGGCGTCTGCAGGCGGTCGGCGAGATCCAGCGCAGCGGCGGAAAACTCGAAACACTCGTGCGGATCTTCCGGGAACAACAGCACGTGCCTGGTGTCGCCGTGCGATGCATACGCGCACGCCAGCACGTCGGACTGCTGCGTGCGCGTCGGCATCCCGGTCGAGGGCCCACCGCGTTGCACGTTGATGATCGTCACCGGGATCTCGGCGAAATACGCCAGTCCGATGAACTCGTTCATCAGCGACACACCCGGCCCCGAAGTGGTGGTGAACGCGCGCGCGCCGTTCCAGCCCGCTCCGACGACCATGCCGATCGAGGCGATCTCGTCTTCGGCCTGGATGATCGCGAACCGGTTTTCGCCAGTGTCTGGGTCGACGCGATATTTCTGGCAATACTTCTGGAACGCCTCGGCCAGCGACGATGACGGCGTGATCGGATACCACGCGCACACCGTCGCGCCGCCATAGACGCAACCGAGCGCCGCTGCCGCATTGCCCTCGACGAAGATTTTGTCGCCGACTGCATCGGCCTGCTGCACACGCAGTCCAAGCGGGTACGGCAGATGCTCGCGCACCCAGTCACGGCCCAGATGCAACGCCTCAATGTTGGGCTTGAGCAGCTTTTCCTTGCCCTTGTACTGCTCGGCGATCAGCGTCTCGATCGTCGGCACGTCGATGTCCAGCAGCGTGCTCAGCGCACCGACGTACATGATGTTCTTGAACAACTGGCGCAGCCGCGGATCGCTGTAGGTCGCGTTGCAGATCTGGGTCAGCGGCACGCCGAGAATGTGGATGTCGTCGCGGAACTTCGACTTCGGCATTGGCTTGCTGTTGTCGTAGAACAGATAGCCGCCGGGTTCGATCTCGGCGACATCCACGTCCCAGGTCTGCGGGTTCATCGCGACCATCACGTCGACGCCGCCACGCCGTCCGAGCCAGCCGCGTTCGGACACGCGCACTTCGTACCAGGTCGGCAGGCCCTGGATGTTAGACGGGAAGATGTTGCGCGGGCTGACCGGCACGCCCATGCGAAGAATGGCTTTCGCGAACAATTCGTTGGCCGACGCGGAGCCGGAGCCGTTGACGTTGGCGAACTTGACGACGAAGTCGTTGGTGGATTGGAGGGGGGGGTGGGTGGTGGTCATGTCGCGACCCCTCCGCCTGCGCACCTGATGCCAGCCGAAGTTCTTTCAATCGTCATTCCCGCAAAGGCGGGAATCCAGCGACTCCGCTTTTGATTTACCGACACGCTCAGAACCAAGTCACTGGATTCCCGCCTTCGCTGGAATGACGGGCAAGAGCAAGCATCCGGATGCTTCGCGCTCACGCCGCCTGCCTCGCCTTCTTGTTGCGACAACCCGACCCCGCATACGTCTCCAGCAACAAAAACTTCTGCATGTCCCACGCCCCGGTCGGGCAACGTTCCGCGCACAGGCTGCAATGCAGGCAGACGTCCTCGTCCTTGACCATCACCCGCATCGTCTTCAATGGCTCCGACACATACAGGTCCTGCTCGAGGTTGATCGCCGGCGCGGTCAGCCGCGTGCGTAACTCGTCTTCTTCGCCATTGGCCGTGAAGGTGATGCAATCGGTCGGGCAGATGTCGACGCAGGCATCGCATTCGATGCATTTGTCTTTTGTAAATACGGTCTGCACGTCGCAGTTGAGGCAGCGCTGCGTTTCCTTCAACGCTGTCTGCGCATCGAAGCCCAGCTCCACCTCGACATGCATGCTGTCGAGCTTCTTCGCTGCTTCCGACCACGGCACCAGGTAACGCTCGTCGGGCGAGATGGCGTTGTCGTAGCTCCATTCGTGGATGCCCATCTTCTGCGACTGCAACTGCACCATTGGCTCGGGCCGCCCGCGCGTGTCTTCGCCCTGCAGCAGCTTGTCCATCGAGATCGCCGCGGCATGTCCGTGCGCGACCGCCCAGATGATGTTCTTCGGACCGAACGCAGCATCGCCACCGAATAGCACATGCGGCAGCGACGACTGGAACGTCACCTTGTCGACCACCGGCATGCCCCACTCGTCGAAATCGATGCCGACATCGCGTTCGATCCACGGAAACGCATTCTCCTGGCCAACTGCGATCAGCACTTCGTCGCAGGCATGGAATTCATCGGGCTCGCCGGTCGGCACCAGTTTGCGCCGGCCCTTGTCGTCGTACTCGGCGCGCACGCGCTCGAAGGTCATCCCGGTCAGCCGGCCGCTGGCATGCACGAATGCTTTCGGCACGCGGTAATCGAGGATCGGGATGCCTTCGTGTTGCGCATCCTCTTTTTCCCACGGGCTCGCCTTCATCTCATCGAAGCCGGAACGCACCAGCACCTTGACGTCGGTGCCGCCGAGGCGGCGCGCGCTGCGACAGCAATCCATCGCTGTGTTGCCGCCGCCCAGCACCAGCACGCGCCTGCCGACCGCGGTGACATGGCCGAAGTACACCGATGACAGCCAGTCGAGGCCGACATGGATGCTGGCCGCGCCCTCCTGTCGTCCCGGTAAATCGAGATCGCGTCCCCGCGGCGCGCCGCTGCCGACAAACACCGCGTCGTAGTTTTTGGCCAGCATCGCGCGCATCGATTCGATGCGATGGTTGCCAATGAGTTCGACGCCGAGATCGAGGATGTACCCGGTCTCCTCGTCGATGACTTCCTCGGGCAAACGGAACCGCGGCACCTGCGTGCGCATGAAACCGCCGGCTTTCGGGTCGGCTTCAAAGACAGTGACGTGGTAGCCGAGCGGCGCGAGATCGCGCGCGACGGTCAGCGACGAGGGACCGGCGCCGATGCATGCGATGCGTTTTCCGTTGTGCGTGGACGCGGGCCTGGGCATGCGCGCGCGCACGTCGCCCTTGTGGTCGGCGGCGACGCGCTTAAGACGGCAAATCGCAACCGGCTCGGGTTTCTCGCGCATTGAATCCGGGCCGTTGTTCTCCTCGACGCGACCACGCCGGCACGCCGGTTCGCAGGGACGATCGCAGGTGCGGCCGAGGATTCCGGGAAACACGTTGGAGTGCCAGTTGACCATGTAGGCATCGGCGTAACGGCCCTGCGCGATGAGGCGGATGTACTCGGGCACAGGCGTATGCGCCGGGCAGGCCCACTGACAGTCGACGACCTTGTGGAAGACGTCGGGATTGCGGATATCGGTCGGCTTCACTACGACCTCGCGGCTGCTCGGCCGGGTGCGCCGGTCGTCGCTTGCGGGTCGAGTCTAGACCCGATCGCGTTGCAGCGTCATGCGACGGGAAGCGTGCAAGCAAGATCGCGAACCTGGCCGTCCGACAGCCGGGGAGGGGGAGGAAGCCGCCGGACGGCCGGGTCGCGAAAGCGAAATTTAAAGCACTGGCACCGGTGCCGCGCCGTCGCCACCCCGACGGCGGCGCGCAGGCAACTTGACAACACACTGCATTAACTGCGCGCACCGGTACTGTACGGCCACTTGATTGGCGGCCGCCGTCGATACTCCGGGAGTTTCATGTACGTCGTTGGACTGGGTACCGCGACTCCGCCGCAACGCTACACCCAAGCCGATTGCTGGCAGGCATTCCAGCAATCGCCGTGGTTTGACCGACTCGATCGTCGTGCGCGGACCATCTTCGAGAGGGTCCTGCAGCGCGACAACGGCATCGAAACCCGATATCTCGCCGTGGATCGCCTGGAGGAGGGGTTCGCGATCGATCCCGACACCCTGCACGCACGCTTTCGCGTCAATGCGCCGGCGCTTGCCACGCAGGCGGGGCTGCGGGCGCTCGACGACGCCGGCCTCAAAGCCACCGAAATCGATGGCGTCATCGTCAGTACCTGCACCGGATATCTGTGCCCGGGGTTGACCAGCTATGTCGCCGAGTCGCTCGGCCTGCGTGCCGACGTGCAGGCATTCGACCTGGTCGGGCAAGGCTGCGGCGCCGCCCTTCCGAACTGGCGCATGGGCGAAGCATTGCTGGCGTCGGGCCGCTGCGCGCGCGTGCTGTCGATCTGCGTGGAAGTCTGCAGCGCGGCGATGTACCTGGACAACGATCCGGGTGTGTTGATCAGCGCCTGCCTGTTCGGCGACGGCGCCGGCGCAGCCGTGCTCGCGGCGCAACCGGCGCCCGGGAAACGCTCGATCGCGTGGAAGGCGGCAGCATCGCTGCTCAACCCGGCGCAGCGCGACGCCCTGTGTTTCGAACAGCGCCATGGGCTGTTGCGCAACGTGTTGACACGCGCGGTGCCACGACTCGCCGCCGAACATGCGCAACAGGTCCTGGAGGATGTACTCGCCGCGCAGGGATTGCAGCAGGCCGACATCAGCGGTTGGATCTGGCACGCCGGCGGTCGCGATGTGCTGGCGGCATTGCGCGAGAAGATCGGGTTGACCGAAGCCGACCTGCAGCACAGCACCGCGATGCTGCGCGACTACGGCAACCTGAGCAGCGCCTTCGTCTATTTCGTCCTGCAGGATGCGTTGGCTGCCAACGCGCCCGGCGGGCGATGGTGGATGGCATCATTCGGCGCCGGCTTCAGCAGCCATGGCGCGCTGCTGGAGGTTGAATGAGCGCCGTGGCATGGATGCGATGATGATGCCGCGCGTGGTGGAACCGGAGTGGCTGGACACGCTCGCCGCCGACGATCCCCGCGCGATCCGTTCGCGTGTGGACCTGCGTCGCGTCCATCGTTGGATGGGCACTGCCTCGCTACTCGGCAACGCACTGGATTCCATCCTCATCGGACGCGGGCCGACGACGCTGATCGAACTGGGCGCCGGCGACGCCGCGCTGCTGCTCCGAGTCGCACGCCGCCACGCGCGGCATTGGCCGAAGATCACCCTGCAGTTGCTGGACCTGCAGCCCGTGGTTGGCGCGGCCACGCTTGCCGGTTTCCACGAGCTGGGATGGGACGTCGACGTCATTCGCGCCGACATCTTCGAGTGGCTCGCTGTGTCGCATGCCGGGCCGGGCGCGCCCGACGCGAGGCCGGTCATCTTCGCCAATCTGTTCCTGCACCACTTTGATGGCTTGCAGGTGCGGATACTGCTGGGCGCCTTCGCCGATCTTGCATCCGCGTTCTTCTGCATTGAACCGCGGCGCTCGCCGTTTGCCTTGTCTGGCAGCCGCCTGCTGGGCCTGATCGGCTGCAACGACGTCACCCGACACGATGCGGTGACCAGCGTGCGCGCTGGTTTCAGCGCGCAGGAACTGTCGACCCTTTGGCCGCACGCGGATACGTGGCAACTTGCGGAAAGCGCGGCGGGACCTTTCAGCCATCGTTTTCACGCCACGCGCGTGCCCGCCTGATGAAAACCGCGCACGACGCGATCATTGTCGGAGCCGGCCCGGCCGGCTCGACCGCCGCGATCCGGCTTGCGGAGGCCGGATGGTCGGTGGCGCTGATCGAAAAACAATCCTTTCCGCGCCGCAAGGTCTGTGGCGAATGCATTGCCGCCACCAACCTGCCGTTGCTCGACGCGCTGGGCGTGGGCGCAGCGTTCGACGCATTGGCCGGACCGGAATTGCGCAGGGTTGGCATCTTCGCCGGCACGCGAAAGGTCACCGCCGCGCTTCCTGCGTTTGCCGCCACCCGGCATCCGTGGGGCCGTGCGCTGGGGCGGGAACATCTGGACACGCTGTTGTTGCAGCGCGCCGCCGCAGTGGGCGTGCACCTGTGGCAACCCTGGACGGTCAAGCACGTCAGCCGCGATGGACGCGATCACGTGTGCCATGCGCTGGACGTGGAATCGGCGGTGACGGCGACGGTCAGTGCGCCGCTGCTGATCGCCGCCCATGGTTCGTGGCAACCCGATCCATTCGTCGCCGCGCGTGCATCGCGCCCGCAGCGCGGCGGAGATCTGTTCGCATTCAAGGCTACATTCACCAACGCCGAACTCGAACCCGGCCTGTTGCCGGTATTGGCTTTCCCCGGCGGATACGGCGGCATCGTGCTGGGCGATCACGGGCGCACGACGCTGGCCTTCTGCATCCGTCGCGACACGCTGGGCGAGTGTCGCGCGCGTTACCGCAGCCGCTCGGCGGCGCTGTCGGCCTACGCCTACCTGCAGTCCTGCTGCACGGGTGTGCGCGACGCGCTCGGTACTGCCACGCTCGCGGCGCCGTGGCTGAGCATCGGACCGATTCGACCGGGGATGCGGGCGCCGTGGCGCGACGACGGCACCTTCGCGATCGGAAATATCGCCGGCGAAGCACATCCGATCCTCGGCGAAGGCGTCAGTATGGCGATCCAGTCGGCGTGGCTCCTGTGCGACCGGTTGATCGCGCGCGACGACACCGTGCGTGGCGCCCAGGTCAGCGCGACCGCAGTCGCGGAAGCCGGCCGTGACTATTCGGCAAGCTGGCGACGCAGTTTCGCGCGACGGATCCGCCTTGCGGCGGCATTCGCGCACCTGGCGATGCAGCCCGGGGCCACCCGCACGCTGCTGCCGCTGCTGCAACGCTGGCCGGTTATCCTCACCGCCAGCGCCCGCCACGGCGCCAAGGTGCAGCGCGTCGTGGACCCCGTCGCGAACTGCGTCCACTCGCATTAGTCAGGGGACACTATTAGACAGCGACACCTTTGCGGTACTGCGCGGGATCATTGCCAAGGATTACGCACTGGCGCCCGACAGCCTCACCCCTCGTCGCCGCAGCCAGGCCGTGGCCGAAGCGGATCTGCAACTTAATACGCTCCAGCGCCAGGATGCCGGCGTGTTCTGGGCACCGGCATGGACGGCGGCAATACGGCCGACGACGGTTATCGCGCGCTCTATGCGCAGCACGCCGCGCGTCTGCCACTCTTCTGCGTGCGGTGCTGGTCTGCAGGACGGCTCGGGGCAACACGGGCGGCACGTCGAGTGATCCCAAGGGCTGACGCCCAAGGGGACAGCCTTAGTCAGATGAACCCCAAGCCCGGGTTCGCTATAAATAACAAACTAGCTGGTCTAGTATTACAGGGATGTCATCCGCATCCTCCTCGCCCACGCCACCCAAGCCGCTCGGCGCCGGCCGGCCGAAAGACCTCGGCAAGGGCGCCGCGATCCTGGACGCGGCCAAGCGCCTGTTTACGGCGCAGGGGTTCGACGGCACGAGCATGGACCAGATCGCGGGGGAGGCCGGCGTCTCCAAGCTCACGGTCTATAGCCATTTTGGCGACAAGGACGCACTGTTCTTCGCGGCCGTCAGTGCCAAGTGCGAGGAACTGCTGCCGCCGGAGCTGTTCACCGCCGATCACCTGCAGGGGCCGTTGCACGCGCAGCTCACCAGCATTGCCCGTGCGTTCTTCGCGCTGATCACCAGCGACGAGGCGTTGTCGATGCACCGGATGATGTTGACGCAGTCCAGCGACCTGCATGTGCGCGAGATGTTCTGGAAAGCCGGACCCCAGCGTGTGCAGGAAGCCTTCGCTGCCTTCGTGCAGGCACGCGCCGACGCCTGCGAACTGGAAGTGTCCGATGTGCGCCGCGCGGCCTCGCAGTTCTTCTGCCTGCTCAAGGGCGAGATGCACATGCGCATGGCCAGCGGCCTGTGCTGCAAGCCGAGCCAACCCGATGTCGATACGCACATCGACGCGACCGTCGACCTGTTCCTGCG
>JAJAYW010000226.1 GCA_026786005.1 Lysobacter sp.
CGATGGGGCTCTACCGGTAACGCCACATCGCGCCCAGGTGCGCTCCTACAAAAGCCGCGCGCGGTTCATTATCTGGATGCAGTGGGCCCGTAGGGCGGAGCTTGCTCCGCTGCTTTGATTTCAAGGCAATAGAGCAGCGGAGCAAGTTCCGCTCTGCAGAAAAGCCATCGCTCCGGATGCTGCTTTCGCCCCGCAGCCCCGCGCAGTACGCTGGCGCCATGAAAACAATCATCTGCACATCAATTTTGTTCGGCGTGCTGCTGCTGGCAGCGTGCCAGCGCGAATCCGCGCCGGTCGCCGCTTCCGCCGATCCGGATTCTGCAGCGTCGAAATCCAGCACCATCACCGACTGGCCGCTGCCCTCCACCACCGGCGCCGCGCAACCCGACCTGATCATCAGCCCCGACGGCCGTCTGCTGCTGAGCTGGATCAGCGCGCAGCCCGGCCGCCGGCATGCATTGCAGTTCGCCGCCTACACCGACACCTGGCAATCCGCGCCCAAGACCATTGCCGTCGGCCAGTCGCTATTCGTCAATTGGGCCGATACACCGCACTTGGCGATGACGGCCGACGGTGCGTTGTGGGTGCATTGGCTGCAAAAGTCCGCCGACAAGCCTTACGCGTACGACGTGCTGCTCAGCCGCTCGATCAACAATGGCCTGAACTGGATCGCGCCGGTCAGGGTGCATGACGACGGCACCACCACCGAGCATGGCTTCGTGTCGATGTGGCCGGCGTCGCGCGACACGCTTGGCATCGCTTGGCTGGATGGCCGCAACACCAGTGGTGGCGACCATGCGCAAGCAGGACATGGCGGCGCGATGACGCTACGTGCGGCGACATTCAATTCGCTGCTGCAGCGTACGCAGGACGCCGAACTCGACGCCAGCACGTGCGAGTGCTGCCAGACCGATGCGGCGATGACCTCGAAAGGAGCGCTGGTGGTGTATCGCGACCGGACCACGGAAGAGATCCGCGACATCTTCACGACTCGTTCCGACGGCCAGGCATGGTCCGCGCCAAAAGCCGTGCACAGCGACAACTGGACGATGCCCGCTTGTCCGGTGAACGGGCCGTCGCTGGCGGCGCAGGGCGGCAATGCCTACGTAGCCTGGTACACGGCCGCCGGCAACACGCCGACACTGCGCATCGCGCGATCGAACGATGCGGGCGACACGTTCTCGAAACCGGTCGATGTGCAGCGCGGCAACGAAGTGCAGGGGCGCGTCGATGTCGCCTTCGATGGCCTGCAGGTCTGGGTCGTGTGGCTCAACGAATCGGACATCGCGCAAACGTTGTGGCTGGCGCGCTACAGCGCTGACTTGTCGCGCCAGCTCGAACGCATCGAGGTCGCCAAACTGCAAGGTCGCGGCCGCGGCACCGGTTTCCCGCAGCTCGCCTTGCGCGACGGCGGTGCGTGGCTGGTGTGGACCGACGTCCTCAACGGCCAGCCGCATCTGCGCGGCGCGCACGTCCGGTTGCAATAACGGAACGCATCACTTTTGTCCCGCGGGAACTTCCTCCGATCGTGGGAGCGCGTTCGATCGTCGCTGCCTGCGCAATCAACGCTGTCGTGGACAACATCGCGACGAGCAGCAGGCATGCGGATGAATGCATGCGGTGAAGATAACCGGCGTTCGTCAAATATCGATTAACGAAGTGTCGGCATGTTATGACGCAGCAGCAGTGCCATGCCTTGCCCTTTTTCCTTCGGAAAAGAAAGCGGGTACTGCGACGAGCTTTCGTTGTTCCTTCTCCCTTCGGGAGAAGATCGATGCCGCCAACAGGCGGCTGAGGGAAGGGCGGATGAGGGCGGGAGAGTGAATCGCTACCGAACGTGCATCGCGAGCGGAACGTCCACGCCCTCACACGCCATGGGTGTTTGCTTCGCGGCGCAGCGAGCTGTTGTGTTTCCCTCTCTCTTGGGGAGGGACAGCGTCAGCTCGACAGATGTTCGATCGCCGCCACCGAACCCAGTCGATCCGACAAGCGCTTCAACAACGCCAACCGGTTGTTGCGTACGGCCATGTCATCGACGTTGACCATGACGCCATCAAAAAACGCATCGACCTGCGGGCGCAGGCGCGCAAGGCGGCCGAGGACGGCGACGTAGTCGCGCTTCGCCAACGCGTCATCGGTGTCGATGATGGCCTGCTCGACCGCGTCGTGCAGGTCGCGTTCGGCGGGTTCGCTGAAGAGTGCAGCATCCACATCCGACGGCACCTCGCCTTCGACCTTGCGCAGGATGTTGCGGATGCGTTTGTTGGCGGCGGCGAGTGCTTCGGCTTCGGGTAGCTCGGAGAATTTTGCGACTGCTGTCAGTCGACTGTCGAAATCGCGCAGCATCGAAGGACGTGTCGAGCGGACTGACTCGAATTGCTGATGCGAGAAGCCTCGTTCCTCGTAGTAGCCACGCATACGATCAACCACGAAGTCATAGATCTCGGGTACCTGATGTCCACTTTCCGCTTCAACATCGCTTTCAAGCATAGTGCGTCCGAGTCCGAGCGCTGCACGACGCAACGCAAACGGATCCTTGTTTCCAGTCGGCTTCAGGCCTGCTTCAAATCCACCCTTCAGCGTATCCATTCGCTCCGCGATGGCCAGCACCTGCCCAAGTTTTGAGGGTGCGATTGCATCGCCGGCGAAGCGTGGCATGTATGCCTCATCAATAGCGTTGGCAAGTGCGAGGCGATCTTCTCGCCCGAGGTCGTTGAGCGAGGAATCCTGCATCGCGTAATAACGCCCCGCGATGCCTTGCAGTTCCGGGAATTCGTTGACCAAGCGCGATTGCAGATCGGCCTTCGATAGCTGCGCCGCACGACGTGCAAGAGTTGGTTCGATACCCAGCTTGGGAGCGATCGCTTCTGCCAACTTGGCAACGCGTTCGACCTTATCGGCCACCGTACCCAACTTTGCCTGATACGTAACCGTATTCAGTCCTTCGTTCATCGACGCTAGGCCCTGCTTCATGTCCTCGACGAAGAAGAATTTCGCGTCGGCGAAGCGCGGGCGGATGACGCGCTCGTAGCCTTTGCGGATTTCGCGTTCGTCCTTCGATTCGATGTTGGCTATGCCGATGAAATGCTCGTTGAGCTTGCCGTCGTCGCCCAGCACCGGGAAAAACTTCTGGTTGGTTTCCATGGTGGCGATCAGGGCTTCCTGTGGCACCGCCAGGAACGCGCTGTCGAACGAACACGACACGGCCTTCGGCCACTCGACCAGGCAGTTCACCTGTTCGAGATTGTCATCGGCGATGCGTGCCGAGCCGCCGGCTTGATGCGCGGCGTGTTCGACTTCGTGCACGATGCGGGTACGGCGTTCATCCGGATCCACCAGCACCTTCGCGCCACGCAACGCATCGACGTAATCCTCGGCGCGGCCGATCCATACCGCCTTGTCGTGCATGAAACGATGGCCGCGGCTCATGCGGTCGGAGGCGATGCCGAAGACCTCGCCTTCGATCACGTCGTCGCCGTGCAGCAGCACCAGCCAGTGCACGGGCCGCGCGAAGGCGTAGTCGTGGTCGCCCCAGCGCATCGGCTTGGGAATCGGCATCGCCGCGATCGCCTCGCGCACGATCTCCGGCAGCAGTGCGCGCAGCGGCTGGCCGGTCTTCACCGCGCGATGGACGAAACGCTCGCCCTTGTTGTCGGTCATGCGTTCGAGTTGCGCCCAATCGATACCTGCTTTCTGCGCGAAGCCTTGCAGGGCCTTGGTCGGTTCGCCATTGGCGTCGAGCGCGATGTTGAGATACGGCCCGAGCACTTCGGAGGTCTGCTCCGGTTGTTCGCCGGCTACGGCCGGTAACAGCACGGCCAGACGACGCGGCGAATACAACGGTTTTGCATCGCCGCGATCGAATGCGATACCGCGCTTGGCCAAGCCTTCGATCACGCCATCGAAAAAGGACTGCGCCAGGCCAGGCAATGCCTTGACCGGCAGTTCTTCGGTGCCGAGTTCGATGAGCAGGGAGTTCATGTCGGTCATGCAACGAACCTTGAGTGTTGAGTTGCTTTCGCCCAGAACGCGGGAAGGTATTTGTAGGAGCGCCCCCAAGGGCGCGCTGGGGGTTGACGTTTAGAAACCCACACCCCCCCGGGCCGGGAAAAAAAACCGGGGGCTGGCCCCGGAGGGTTTTAAC
>JAJAYW010000227.1 GCA_026786005.1 Lysobacter sp.
CCGGTAACGCCTCATCGCGCCCAGGTGCGCTCCTACAAGACAGCCATGACCACTCAGGCTGTCGGCTGGCTAAACGAATTGGGTCTTGATGGCTGAAAACGCTTTCGATTCAGCACGCCTTTAGCCGGGAGGTCCCATCGTGCCATCGCGCCCTGTCGGCGTCTGGAGTCAACATGAAACGCCTTACTGCTTCGATCCTTGCGTTGGGCCTTGCCGCAACTGTAGGCACCGCTTCCGCACAATCCAGTGGTTACTACTCGCAGTACGGCCAGCCGACACCCGATCGCTACGGCCAGAGCACATACAATCAGGGCAATGCCCAGAACAACGGGTCCTACTACGAGTACGCGCGCGTGATCCGGGTCGATCCCGTGACTGGTTCGGGTTACGGAAACTATCCGACGTCAAACGGATCCTATTCAAATAATGGGTCTCAACGTTGCTACCCGCAGAACCAGAACAACGGCTATGCCACCAACGACGGCTACAACCGTGACGGTTATTACGGCAACGACGGTTATCGCGACGACGGTTACAACGATCGATCCCGCAACAATGGCGGCTCGCAAACCGCGCGCACAGTCGCAACCGTGGTCGGCGGCATCGCAGGCGCGGTGCTCGGCAGCAAGGTTGGCGGCGGCAGTGGTACCTATGCTGCTTCGGCGATCGGTTCGATGGTCGGCGGCATGGCGGGGCGGTCGATCTACGACAACACGCAGCGTCAGCGCAATCGTCAAGGTGTGGTCACGGTCTGTGATCCGGTACCGGCCAATGGTGCTTATTATCCGTCGAACAATTCCTACAACACCGGCAACACCAATAATAGTGTCAATGCCTACGATGTGACGTACGAATATGCTGGTCGTCGTTACACCACACGCACCAATTACCATCCCGGCGAGCGCATCCGCGTCCGCGTCGATGTGCGTCCAGAGTAAAGCGCGGCATCTGCCTTGGGTAGATCACAGAAAGGACCGGCAACGGTCCTTTCTGCTTGCTGGCACCCCGAACCTCCGTCGGCACGCGTGGCATATAGTTGCCACAACCCAATCGGAAGCGCGCCGTGCCTCGTCTCGTGTATTCCTTGTTGATCTGCTGCGCGGGCATCGCGCCGTTGCATGCGGCCGATAGCCACTTGCTGACCGCCGCGCGCATCTACACCTCCGATCCCGCGCAAGCCACCGTCCAGGCGATGGCCTGGGACGACAGCGGTCGCATCCTGGCGGTAGGCGACATCAAGACATTGGCCGCGCGCTATCCCGATGCAACACGCATCGATGCGCCGAAGGCAACGGTGGTCCCCGGACTGATCGATGCCCACGGCCATGTCATGGGCCTGGGTTACGCGTTGATGCGCGCCGATCTGGTCGGCAGCAAGGACAAGGCCGATGTGATCGCGCGTCTGCAGGGGTTCGAGAAAACCTTGCCCGCGGGTGTCTGGCTGCTCGGTCGCGGCTGGGACCAGAACGACTGGCCGCAGAAGACATTTCCGACGGTGGTCGACCTTGATGCGGCATTTCCGCAACGGCCCGTGTGGCTGGAGCGCGTCGATGGCCATGCGGGCTGGGCCAATTCGGCCGCGATGCGCGCGGTCAAGAAAGATCTTGCCGGCGATTGGCAACCCGAGGGTGGGCGCATCCTGCGCGACGGCGGTCAAGCCAATGGAGTGTTCATCGATGGCGCGATGATATTGATCGACAGCGTCGTGCCGCTACCCGACACCGCCTATCGCACGCAGGCGTTGCAGCGCGCGCTGGACGCTGCGGTGCGCAACGGACTGACGGGCGTGCATGACATGGGCACGACACGCGAAGACCTGGCGTTGTTTCGCGAGTTCGCGGATGCGGGAGACCTGCCGCTGCGGATCGATGCGTATGCCGATGGCGACAACGTGGCGCTGGCCGATCTCTGCAGCAACGGCCTGTATCGCCACGCAGGCGGCCGGCTACAGATGCGCGGCGTCAAGTTGTACATGGACGGCGCGCTCGGCAGCCGCGGCGCCGCGTTGCTGGCGGATTACAGCGACGAACCGGGCCATCGCGGATTACTGGTGACCCAACCCAAGGCGTTCGATGCGGCCGTGCGCAAGGCGCAAGGTTGCGGCGTGCAGGTGGCGACGCACGCGATCGGCGACCGTGGCAATCGCATCGTGCTCGATACGTATGCAAATGCGCTCGGCGATGGGAAATCCGTCGATCACCGCTGGCGTATCGAACACGCGCAGATTGTCGCGCTCGAAGACATCCCGCGGTTCAAGACACTCGGCGTGATCGCATCGATGCAACCGACCCATGCGACCTCGGACATGTCGTGGGCCGAAACGCGCATCGGCAAGGCGCGTCTTGCCGGCGCGTATGCATGGCAGCGCTTTCTTGCTGCCGGCGTGCGGCTCGCATTGGGTTCCGACTTTCCGGTGGAGTCGGTCGACCCGCGCCTGGGTTTGTATGCGGCGGTGACGCGGCAGGATCGCGACGGACAACCTGCGGGCAGCTGGTTGCCGGAGCAACGGTTGAGCGTCGCGGAAGCGTTGCGTGGGTTCACTGCGGATGCGGCGTATGCGGGCAGGGATGAAGCGGTAGTAGGTCGACTCGCACCGGGCCTGCGTGCGGATTTCGTCATGCTTGATGCTGATCCGCTCGCCGTGCCGGCTGCGCAGCTGGATGACCTGCCGATTCGTTCCACCTGGGTCGATGGCAAGGCGGTTTACGAGGCGAAGTAGCTGCCGGTTTTTTGTCCCATGGGACTTCCTTCGGACGTAGGAGCGCGCCTAGGCGCGATGAGGCTTTACCGGTAGAGCCCAATCGCGCCCAGGTGCGCTCCTACAAACGCGTTTACCAAGCGATGGGGCCGCTGACGCCCTAAACCCCGCGGCCACCCGACCAGACTTCGCCATCGTCGTCGACCTGCAATTCGATCACCGCGTCATGACCGACCTCGCGGCCCTGGCTGATGCGGTAAAACCCCGTGCGTTTCGACTTCACCATCCCATTACCCGGCAACGCATCCTGCGACGCAAGCCAGGCCGCAAGCGTGGCGTTGGCCGCGCCCGATGCCGCATCCTCGAATTGCGCGGGCGCTCCGACCCAGGCGCGTACCGCGAGGTAGTAGACGGGATCGTCGCTGCGCGCGAATACACATAAACCCATGCTGTCGGTCGCTTGCGCGAGCGCAGAGATGCCGTTCCAGTCGGGCGTGGCGGCACGCAACGCGGCTTCGTCGCGGATTTCTGCGAGCCACCAGCGGCGTCCGCCCTCCATCAGCGCGGGCGGGAGTGCGCCGAGCGGCAGTCCACGAAGTGCATCGCTCAATCGAGGATCGTCGGCCGATGCGATTTCCATGACGCGCGACGGCGGCGGCCGCACGGCGATCGTGCGCCTGACGCCTGCGCCACTCACGCGCAACGGCAACTTGCCGGCGATGCCGTCCTGCACCAGCATCCCGTCGCGTGCGGTGGCCAATCCACTTTGGAGTACGGCATGCGCGGTGCCGACACTGGGATGTCCGGCAAACGGCACCTCACGGCGCGGACTGAAGATGCGGATGCGATAGCTGGCGTCATCGGACGTGGCTGGAAACACAAAGGTCGTTTCGGGAAGTCGCGTCCAGCGCGCGATGGCTTGCATCGTGGCGTCGTCCAGGCCATCGCAGTCGAGAACGACGGCGAGTGGATTACCGGCGCCGGGTCGATTGGCGAAGACATCGACTTGCAGGTAGCGGCGTTGCGTCATGGTGCTCGACTCGGCGTGGGCTGCGCAGGTTAGCAGGGCTTACAAAAAACACGCCACGGATCACGCGGATGGCCCCGGACAAGACACGCAATCTTTTGCCTCATCCATTTATCCGCGTGATCTGCGGCAACAAGCTTTTGCCCGGCAAAGGTGGCGTGACTTATCGGTAAAAGCCACGTCGCGTACATGGGGCTTCTACAACCAATCCACCGTGCCACGGATGACAGCTTGTACGTGGCCGCCGATCCACACCTCGCCGTCGCCACCCACCTGCACTTCGACGCGGCCATCGCGGCCGAGTTCGCGACCCTGGCTGCCGACATAGCGTCCGTCTTCACCGGGCAACCTATTCGCATCGGCCAGTCGCGCGGCGATCGACGCCTGCGCACTGCCGGTGACGGGATCCTCGGGGATGTTGTCGGCAGGACAGAATGCACGCACCACCAAGTGATGGCGGTCGCGCAGATCGCCTGCATGCACGGCGAGGCCGACCGCACCGGTCGCCCCGGTCAGCGCTGAGATGGCAAAGAGGTCGGGCTGCATGCTGCGCACCGCGTCGGCATCGGCCAATTCCACCAGCCACCAGCGCGGACCGTTGTCCCACAACGCCGGTGACAGCGCGCCACGCTGTAAACCGAGCAATGCGACATCGATCAGCGCAGCATGGTCTTCGGCATCGGCAACCTTGCGCGCACGCGGCGCACGGACATGCACGACACGCTTCCCATCACGTATGTCGACTCGCACCGGTAGCAGACCAGCGGCGCATTCCTGGAGCAACATGGTCTTGGCGACAGCGATGCGGCCACTGTCGATTGCCGCCCATGCCGCGCCAACACTGGGGTGGCCGGCGAACGGCAATTCCTGGCGCGGAGTGAAGATGCGCACGCGGTAATCCGCGGCCGGCGCCATCGGCGGCAACAGGAAGATGGTCTCGGACAGGTTGGTCCACGCGGCGAACGCCTGCATGGCAGCATCGTCGAAGGCCTCGCCATCCAGCACCACGCCCAGCGGGTTGCCAGCGCCTGGTCGGTCGGCAAAGACGTCAAGTTGCAAGTAGGGGCGTTGTTTCATGTTGCGCACCTCAACGTGGGCGCAAAGGTTAGCAGGCTGTTGTAGGAGCGCACCTGGAGGCGATGTGGCTCTACCGGTAAAGCCTCATCGCGCCCAGGTGCGCGCCTACAAATAACGAGTGCCCCTACAATTGCGCGTTCGCCCCTGCCCGAGTCAAGCAAGCACCCATGTCTCCCGTCAATCCCGCCGCTGATCGCTGGATCGTGCTGAAGTTCGGCGGCACCTCGGTGTCGCAGCGAGCGCGCTGGGACACCATCGGCCGGTTGGCCAAACAGTGCGCCGACGACAACGCTGCACGCGTGCTGGTGGTGGTATCGGCGCTTTCGGGCGTGACCAACGCGTTGCAGGCCATCGCCGATGGCATCGGCGATATCGCGCCGTGCATCGATGCGTTGATCCAGCGCCATCACGATTTTGTGCAAGACCTGGGCCTCGATTCCGACACCGTGTTGCGCGATCGCATCGCCGCGTTGCGCGCCTTGCAGTCGGATGCGCGCGCGCAATCGCGTTCGCTGGACTGGCAGGCGGAGCTGCTGGCGCAAGGCGAACTGCTGTCGTCGACGCTGGGCGCGGCCTACCTGCGCGCGCAAGGCCTGGATTTCGGCTGGTGCGATGCGCGCGACTGGCTCGATGGAATTGCGCTGCCCAATCAGAATGACTGGTCTACGCGCTTGTCGGTGTCATGCAGACGCAGCGCCGACGCAGGCTGGCAGGATCGTTTCGCGCAACAGCCGTCACGTTTGCTGCTGACGCAGGGATTCATTGCGCGGCACGCCGATGGCGGCACTGCCATCCTCGGTCGTGGCGGCTCCGACACCTCCGCCGCGTATTTCGGCGCGCTGCTCGGTGCGCAACGCGTCGAAATCTGGACCGATGTGCCCGGCATGTTCAGCGCCAATCCGCGCGATGTTCCGGACGCGCGCCTGCTGACGCGGCTGGACTACGCCGAAGCGCAGGAAATCGCCACCACCGGCGCAAAAGTGC
>JAJAYW010000228.1 GCA_026786005.1 Lysobacter sp.
CGATGGGGCGTTACCGGTAGAGCCCATCGCGCCCAGGTGCGCTCCTACAGGGGCAGCAGCGGTACCGCATAATTCCGCACCTGCCGACATCGCACTATTGAATGATTTCCGATCAGCTCGACACCGATCCCACAACAACGGCCGCGATCCTAAGCACCATCGAGGCGCGCATTCTCGGCTGCCTGGTGGAGAAGGAAGCGACCACGCCCGATGCATATCCGTTGACGCTCAACAGCCTGGTCGTGGCGTGCAACCAGAAGACCTCGCGCGATCCGCTGATGACGTTGAACCCGGGCGATGTGGAACACGCGCTGCGGCAGATGGAGGTGCGCGGCCTGGTGCGATCGCAGCACTCGGCGCGCACCGGCCGTTACTCGCATCGCATGGAAGCGGTGCTCAACCTCACGCGACAGCAAACGGCGTTGATTGCACTGCTGATGTTACGCGGCCCGCAAACCTTGCACGAACTGTTGTCGCGCAGCGATCGCTGGGTCAAATTCGAAGGCATCGACGACGTGCAACACGCGCTTGAGCGGTTGTCGGACCGCGACAAGCCGTTCGCCGTCAGGCTGCCGCGCGGCGGCGGCCAGCGCGAAGACCGTTACGCGCATTTATTGTGCGGCGCGCCTGTGGTTGCGGAGCCGTTTTCCGCAGGTCCTCGCACCGCACCAGTCGCAGACAACGCTTTAGTGGATCGTATCGATGCGCTGGAAGCGCGCGTTGCGGCGCTTGAAGCAAGGTTGGCTGAGACGCGCTGAGCGGTATTCATCGTTTGGCTTTGGCCGCATTCGGCAGCGCGTTTTTTGTAGGAGCGAAGGGAGTCCGCGGGGACATGGGTGCATGCGATTGCTGCACTTTTTCGTAGGCGGCGGGCGCTCCTACGGAAGTTTGGGGGTTTCAATCCTTGCGAAACACCAAATGCCCGCCCTCGGCTTCCACATGGATCGTATCCCCAGCCACGAACTCGCCTGACAAGATTTTCGGCGCCAGCAGGTTCTCCAGCTGCTGCTGGATCGCGCGCTTCAACGGGCGCGCGCCGTAGACCGGATCGAAGCCGATGTTGCCGAGCAGCAGCAGCGCCGACTCGCCGATTTCCAGCTTGATCTGGCGCTCGGCAAGACGCTTTTGCAAATACTGGGTCTGGTAGCGCGCGATCTCGCGGATCTGCGCCTTGTCGAGTGGATGGAACACGACGATCTCGTCGAGGCGGTTGATGAACTCCGGACGAAAGTGCGACTGCACCACCGCCATCACGCCCGCCTTCATCTGCGTGTAGGCCTCGGGCGAATCCTCGTCGTTGCTGCTGTTGGCGGAAATCTCCTGGATTACGTGTGAACCGAGGTTCGACGTCATCACGATCACGCAATTGCGGAAGTCCACTGTGCGGCCCTGGCCATCGGTCAGGCGGCCATCGTCGAGCACCTGCAACAGGATGTTGAACACATCCGGATGCGCCTTTTCGACTTCGTCCAGCAGGATCACGCTGTACGGGCGACGGCGCACCGCTTCGGTGAGATAACCGCCTTCCTCGTATCCGACATAGCCCGGCGGCGCGCCGCTCAGGCGCGCGCCGGAATTCTTCTCCATGAATTCGCTCATGTCGATGCGCACCATCGCTTCCTCGGTGTCGAACAGGAACCCGGCGAGCGCCTTGCACAGCTCGGTCTTGCCGACACCGGTCGGGCCCAGGAACAGGAACGAACCGTTGGGGCGATCCGGATCGGACAGGCCCGCGCGTGATCGGCGGATCGCATCGCTGACCGCCTTCACCGCTTCATCCTGGCCGACCACGCGCGCATGCAGCGCGTCTTCCATCTTCAACAGTTTCTCGCGCTCGCCCTCAAGCATCTTCGACACCGGGATGCCGGTCCAGCGCGCGACAACTTCGGCGATTTCCTCGGCGGTAACGCGATCCTGCAGCAGGGTAAAGCCCTTGTTCTCGGCTTCCGAAGCGGTCTTCAATTGCGCTTCGAGTGCCGGCAACTGCCCGTACTGGATTTCGCTCATGCGCGCGTAATCCTGGCCGCGTTGCGCGGCTTCGAGTTCGAGTTTCGCGGCCTCGATCTGTTCTTTCAGTTTGGTCGCGGCGTGCAACGTCGCCTTTTCCGCCTTCCAGACTTCGTTGAGGTCGTTGAACGCGCGCTCCAGGATTTCGATCTCGCTTTCCAGGTCGGCAAGACGCCGCTTCGATTCGACATCCTTTTCCTTCTTCAAGGCCTCGCGTTGAATTTTTAACTGAATCAGCCGGCGTTCCTTGCGATCCATTTCCTCCGGCTTGGAATCGATCTCCATGCGGATGCGCGACGCGGCCTCGTCCATCAGGTCGATGGCCTTGTCCGGCAACTGGCGAGCGGCGATGTAGCGATGCGACAACGTCGCGGCGGCGACGATGGCCGGGTCGGTGATCTCGACGCCATGATGCACGGCGTAACGTTCCTTCAGACCGCGCAGGATCGCGATGGTGTCCTCGACGCTGGGTTCGCCGACGAAGATCTTCTGGAAGCGCCGTTCCAGCGCGGCGTCTTTCTCCACATATTTACGGTACTCGTCCAATGTGGTCGCGCCGACGCAATGCAGTTCGCCGCGCGCGAGTGCGGGCTTGAGCATGTTGCCGGCATCCATCGACCCTTCGGCCTTGCCCGCGCCGACCATGGTGTGCAACTCGTCGATGAACAGGATCACCTGGCCTTCGTTTTTCGCCAGATCGCTGAGCACCGCCTTCAGGCGCTCCTCGAACTCGCCGCGGAATTTCGCGCCGGCAATCAACGCGCCCATGTCCAGCGACAACACGCGCTTGCCTTTCAGGCCTTCGGGCACTTCACCATTGATGATGCGCTGCGCCAGGCCTTCGACGATCGCGGTCTTGCCGACACCGGGCTCGCCGATCAGCACCGGGTTGTTCTTGGTGCGGCGTTGCAGCACCTGGATGGTGCGGCGGATCTCTTCATCGCGGCCGATCACCGGATCGAGTTTTCCCGATTCGGCGCGCGCGGTCAGATCGATGGTGTACTTCTCCAGCGCCTGGCGCTGTTCCTCGGCGTTTTCGGATTGCACGCTGTCGCCTCCACGGAGTTTGTCGATGGCCGTTTCGAGCGCGGACTTGATGACACCTGCCGCCTTCAATGCGCGACCGGCATCGCCACTGTCGTCGAACGCGGCCAGCACGAACAGTTCGCTGGCGATGTAGGCATCGCCACGCTGTTGCGCCAGCTTGTCGGCGACGTTGAGCAGGCGACCGAGGTCGTTGCCTAGCGAGACGTTGCCCGCCTGCCCGGTGACCTTCGGCAGCTTTTCCAGCAGTTCGCCGAGGCGCTCACGCAGCAGCGGCACGTTGACGCCGGCCTGTGCCAGCAACGGCCGCGTGCTGCCACCCTGCTGCTCGAGCAAGGCGACCAGCAGGTGCGCGGGTTCGATCAGGTTGTGGTCGCGTCCGACCGCCAGCGATTGCGCATCGCTGAGCGCCTGCTGGAAGCGAGAGGTGAGTTTGTCCATGCGCATGACGTGATTCCGCGAGAATGTGGCGGCCCAGCCGCGATGCCGAAGAGATGCGGGCCGACGCCATATGTATCAAGCGTACGGGAACCTGTCCCACGGGGACTTCCTTCGGTCGTAGGAGCGCA
>JAJAYW010000229.1 GCA_026786005.1 Lysobacter sp.
GATCGGCTGCTCGTCCAGGTACACGCCCACGCTGGGCTGGGAAGCGGAATGGTTGCCGTCGCCGCCGCTGACCACGCCGCGCATGTACACCTGCACGAACCCGGGACCGGAGAACACACCGCCACCCGCGGTGCCGTAGGAGAGACTTGGAATGAGCTTGGCGTAATCGTCGAAGTCGGCGACATGCTGCTGCTCCAGTTGCTCGGTGCCGATGGCCTGGATGCTGATCGGCACCTTCTGCAGGTTCTCGGTGCGTTTCTGCGCGGTGACAGTAACCGTGTCCAGTGTCACCGCACGATCGGTCGATTGCGTGGCCTGATCCGGTTCCGGCTCCGGCGTTTGGGCCTGCGCCCATGCGACGGTGCTGAATGCGAAACCGATCGCCACCGCCAGTGGCAGTCGCCTCAACCGCGAAGCCTGTTTCCCGACATTTCTGTTTCCCGGGCGTTGCATACGCTTGCTCCTTGTTGGTGATCAATCGATGGCTTGCATCTGTTGTGAATCTATACGGAACTTCTAAAAATGACTCGTCATCCCCGCGATCGCGGGAATGACGATACGAAATTTTCAAACGTCGTCTTCAAATTCGGGTACTCCCGGATACGCCTCCAGCACCGGTCCCAATGCATCTTTCAGAGGCCCCAGCCACGCCTCGTAATGCCGCCAATGGTCGATGCCTTCGCGATAAATCGGCTTGCGGACCTGCTCGGAGCTGGCGGTGCGCACAGGGCGGTCGTTCTCGAAGAAGCGCAGGCACTGCGCCTCGAACGGCAGTCCGCAGTAATCGAGCAGGCGTCGCACTTCGGCCTCGGTATCGTCGACCATGGTTTCGTAGATGACCCGGTGCACGCGGCCGGGCAGCACGGCGTCGTAATGCGCCATCAAGTCGACGTAATCGCGGTAATAGCGGCCGATGTCGTCGAGGGCGTAGCTGAAATTCTGGCCACGCGCGAAGTGCTGCTTGAAGCCCGAGAAACAGCAAGCCAGCGGATGCCGGCGGGCGTCGATGATCCTGGCATTGGGCAGGGCCAGATGGATCAGCCCGATGTGCGCGAAATTGTTTGGCATCTTGTCGATGAAGAACGGCGCGTCGGTCTTGCGCTGTACGCGCGTGCGTTGCAGGTATGACTCGCCCAGTCCACGCAGTTCTTCGGCATCAAGGCTGGCAAGCACGTCGTGATACGGCGTGGTCTGCGGCGAATCCGTGCGCTGCCGCAGCGCGCGCGTGATCGAGATGATCTCCGGCAACTCCATGGTGCCCTCGACCGCGGAATGGCTGGACAGGATCTGCTCGATCAGCGTGGAACCGGCGCGAGGCAGGCCGACGATGAAGATCGGATCGCGCGCCTGCGCACCGGAACCTGCGCGCTGCCGGAAAAATCCTGGCGTATAGACACGTTTCGAACGCGTGGTGCGCGCCGTTGTCTCGTCGGCGCGGTACGTCACCAGCGTGCGGCGGATCGCATTGCCCTGCAGGTAGTGCTGGAACGATTCGCCGTATTCGCCCGCATCCTCCAGCGCCTTGCCGATGGCGAACTCGAAATGGTGGCGATGCTCGGCGTCGAGGTCGACGCGAGCCAGCTGTGTTCGCATCGCACCGAGGTCGTCGGCACTGAAGCGGACCGTCTTGAGGTTGGCCAAGCTCCACCAGGCGTCGCCGAAAGCCGGATCGAGTTCGATGCTGTTGCGGTACGCGGCGATGGCGCGATCCTGGTGCCCCGCCGTCTTCAACGCGTGGCCGTAGCTCATCCAGATTTTGGCGTGCCGCGGATACGCCGCCAGCAGGCCGGTGTACAACTCGATGGCCGGTTCGTAATTGCCGATCCGGCACAGGATCACGGCCTTCAAATTGCGATAACCCGGGTTGGCAGGTTCGATCGCCAACAAGTATTCGATCTCGTCCAATGCTTCCGAGTGCTTGTTGCCGCGGTTCAACACCAGCGCGTAGTTCTGGCGCGCGGCGTGGAAGCTCGGCGCAAGTTCCAGGCAACGCGCCAGCAACTGCTCGGCATCGTCATCGCGACCCAGCCGCGCGGCGACTTCCGCCAGCATGCGGATGGCGGCAACGTCGGAGGGCGCCTTCTTCAGGTGCGCGCGCAGCTGCGCTTCGGCATCGGGGATACGGTTGTCGCACAGCGCCGTTGCCGCGGCCAGCAATCCGGGATCGCGGGTCGAGACTCTGATGTGATTGGCATAGGCCGCGTCCGCGCCTCGCGCATCGCCGATCGCCGTCAGATGATCGCCGAGCGCGAGCCAGGCCTGCGGAAGATCGGGTTTGAGCGCAATGGCGCGTCGCAACGCAACGACGGCGTCTTCGCCACGCCCGACGCGGCAAAGGGCGATGCCAAGTTCAAGCTGCGCCTTGGCCCAGTTGGGTTGCGCCTGCGCGAGCGGTTCGAGAATCCCGACCGCCTGCTGGGCATCGCCGCCGGCGGCATGCGAGGCCCCTAGCAACAACAATGCCATCGGATGGTCACCCACGGCCTTGATGATTTCCGTGGCCTGCTCACGCGCAAGCACGGGATTGGTCTGCAGCAGCCGCGACGCATGCGCGAGTGCGATCTCGAGGGAGGCGGTTGGCTCCGATACGCTCATTGATTACCCATGCAGTGGTGGATCGCCAGGTCTTGTTGCACGCCATCGCTGGTCATCATGGATACGGCACCCCATGCCGGTACATGCAAGCGCATCGTCCGCAACAAGCCCGCATCGCGATGAACTCGATGGCGTCCGGCTGCCCCCTCAGGCCCGGACACCGACAATCTAAGCCGGTCGCGGCCGTAACGCCATCACATCGTGTTAGCCCCTGGCTGCCTAGCCTTCGGACATCCCCCGGAGAGATGGACCGATGCCAAACCTACGCATACGTTTGACCGGCAGCGAGGACGACGCCCGCGCCATGATGAACCTGCTCCAGAGCATCGAGGGCATCGAGCATGTCGAAGAAGTCGCCGACCTCATGCCGCGGATGGACGATGAGGATTCAAGTTCCGCCGGGTTGAGCGATTTGAGCGGACCCGATGCCCACGAGATCGAGATCGGCGCGCCGAACGCATCGACCGCACGCAAGGTCCGCGAGGCCGTCGAGGCGCTGGCGTTTGATCTGGACGCGATCGTGGAATTCGAGGAAGAAGAGGAAACCTGAGTTTTGGCAGGTCATAGGTTTCTGTAGGAGCGCACGTGGGCGCGATAGCTTCACCGAGAACTCCACATCGCGCCCAAGTGCGCTCCTACGACCGAAGGAAGTCCCCGTGGGATAAAATCGTCAAGGCACTGTCTTCAATGCGGCGACCACTGCCGGCTTGAGCTGCTTGAGTTTTGCGTCGTCGCTCTGGTCGGCTTCCAGATACACGCTCATCAAGAACGCCATCAAATCGTGTCGTCGCGCCAGCCATGCGGCATCGTTGTAGGCCTTGGAGGCCTCGCCGAGTTTCGGCACCAGCGCGGTGAACCATGCCTGCCATTCCGCTTCGGTATGCAATCCGCGTTTGGCCGCGTACAGCACCGGACGCGCCAGTCGACCTGGCTCGCCGAAGACGTAGGCATGTGACGCCTCCGGCACGACCTGCGTCGCCACGGCGGCGAGGGTTCGATCGAGTTGCGCGCGATCCAGTACGGGGTTCAACGTCAGCTGCATCAGCCAGTCGGCGCCGTGCGCGACGCCGTGCCGCCAACCTTCGGCATCGTCGAAGCCGCGATAGTCGCGCACCGATTCCACGTACTTGCCAGCGGCATCGACCATCGCCGCGCGTTCCTCCGGCGTCATCCACTGCTTGATGCGATCGGTGCGCGCGACTTCCGACAACGTCAAAGCGGCAAAGGGCCGCGCGAAGCCGGTGGCGTCGTCTGCGGCCAGCATCGCGTACAGGCGATCACGCAGCGCACGCAAACCTTCCACATCGAGTTGATTGGCGCGCATCCATTGCGTCAGCGCCTCGTAGGCGATGCCATCGCGCACTAACGGATCGGGATCGCCGAGGCAATCGAGCAGTCCGTTTGCAAGCGCTTGCCGCTCCGCCGTATCCGGCACGGTGAACTTCAACACCAGTAGCGCCTGCAACGATTCGCGCGATTGCCCTTCGGGCGGGCAGACAGCGAATGCGGGAGTGGCCAGCATTACGAGCGATAGCACTATCAATCCACGCATGAAAATCCCCTTGCGATCATGGTCGCGTCTGGTCGATGCGGAGCGTAGCAAAGTCAAAAGTAGGCTGGGTTGGCTCCATCAACCCAGCATCGCGAAGGTCAAGAGCGCTGGCTTGGTGAAGCCAACCCAGCCTACGGTAATCCTCACAACAATGCGGTTACCGCAACGATTCAGCGCCTTGGCTATGATGCAAGACATGGTCGACGACACCTCCATCCACCCTTACGACAAGGCTGCGGGCGGCTGGGATGCGCTGAAAAGCTCGTGGCAGGCGTTGCGTGGCCAGCAGGTGGTGCTGAAGGGTGCGAACACGCTGGCGAACCAACCAGGATCGTGGTTTCGACTGCCCGGGCTGCGCCTGGCCCGATCGCAACGCGCACTCGACGTTCGAGTTCTGCGAGAACGGCGTCAAGGCGGTCGCCAACGAAGCGACATCGCGGCGGATCATGCGCGAGTTCTTTGCGATGCATCCGGTCGGCGAACTTGCAACGTGGAACGATCACGATCTGGAAGCGCTCGGCCGGCTGACCGAACCGATGGCCTACGACGCCGCCAGCGACTGTTACGTCCCGATCGCCTGGGACGATGCCTTCGCCAACATCGGCACCGCACTGAACGCATTGGCCTCGCCCGACGAAGCGATCTTCTACACCTCGGGCCGCACCTCCAACGAAGCCGCGTTTCTGTATCAACTGTTCGTGCGCGAATTCGGCACCAATAACCTGCCCGACTGTTCCAACATGTGCCACGAGCCGTCCGGCGTGGCGATGGGTGAACAGGTCGGTAGCGGCAAGGGGTCGGTGCTGCTGGATGATTTCGAAGTGGCTGAGGCGATTTTCATCTTCGGCCAGAACCCGGGCACCAACCATCCGCGCATGCTGGGTGAATTGCGCAACGCCGCCAAGCACGGCTGCCACATCGTCGCGATCAACCCGCTGCGCGAACGCGGACTGGAACGGTTCGCCGATCCGAAATCGCCCTCGGACATGCTCGGTGGGCACGGTTCGAAGATCGCATCGCAGTATTTGCAGCCACGGATCGGCGGCGATCTCGCGGTCGCGGCGGGGATCGCCAAGATCGTGGTGGAGCGCGATGCCCTCGACCGCGCATTCATCCCACAAGGCGGCGATGGCGGACATCGCCGTGGTCGTCGCGATCTCGGCGCCGACCGCGCTGGCGATCAAGCTCGCGCAGCAGGCGAACCTCACGCTGGTTGCATTTGCGCGCGGGGATACGATGAATGTTTATTGCGGCGGCGAACGTATCGCGTGACGGCCGGAAAACGTAGGCTGGATTGGCTCCATCAATCCAGAAAATGGCAAATGGCAAACGTCACAAGCGCTGGGTTGATGAGGCCGACCCAGCCTACGGTCATCGCTTCAAAAACCCTTGCCATCCACCTTCGCGATCTTCAGCGAATCCAGATCCACGTCCGGCAAACAACGCACATTGATCGCGGCCATCTTCGCTCCGCTTTTTGGATCGACGCCATCACTGAACGGCGAGACGCCGCAGGTCAGGCAAAAGTGATGCTGGATGTGGTGCTTGTTAAAGGTGTAGGTGCCGAAGTTCGATTCCGGCGTCTTCAGCGTCAACGCCTCGCGCGGCACGAACGCCAGCAGGCCGCCGCGGCGGCGGCACATCGAGCAGTTGCAATCAATGACGTCGCTGATATCGGCATCGACATCGAATGCGACCTTGCCGCAGTGACAGCTGCATGAGTGGGTCATGGCCGCCATTCCTCGATCGACGGGTTCGCGCACCATAGCGCGTGACGCATCGGTCCGCATCCGACGAGAGTCACGCTTGCCCGTGCCCTGCGATTGCCGCAGTCTTGCGGTTTCGTCTTGACCGGGGAACACCGATGTTGCGATCTATGGCCGGCTCATTGCTGGCATTGATGTTGGGCGCAAGCGCCGTCACGTGGGCGCAAGCGCCAACGCCGCAGGCGGTGCAAACGGGTGCCTGCTCCAGCATTCCGTTCGCCGACGCCAACGCCTCGGCCGTTACCGTGCCCAGCGCGGACAACGCCTGGGGCGGCCCACGCAGCGATGCTGCAGCCACCTTGTCCGACCGCGTGGTGAATTACGACATCAGTGCGACGCTCGACCCGGTCAAGCACACCATCGACGGCAAACAAAAACTAACCTGGCGCAACCGCAGCAACCAGCCGGTCTGCGCGGTGTACCTGCACATGTACCTCAATGCATTCGAGGGCCCGGGCAGCACCTTCATGACCGAACAACGCAACCTGCGCTTCGGTTTCCGCAGCGGGGTCGAAGTCGACAAGGGCGATTGGGGCTACAGCGAGCTCAGGCGCGTGCAGCAGGCAGGTCAGCCGGCGCGCTGGCGTTTCGTGCATCCCGATGGCGGCCCGTCCACGGATCGCACCGTGGTGCGGCTGGATCTTCCGCAACCAGTCGCGCCAGGCGCGAGCACCACCCTCGAGATCGATTTCTTCAACCAGTTACCGCGTGTCTCCGCGCGCACCGGTTACTTCGGTACGTTCCATCTCGTTGCGCAGTGGTTTCCCAAGATCGGCGTACTGGAATTGCCGGGCGAACGCGGCGCCACCGCGCCCCGTTGGAACGTGCATGAGTTCCACCTGCACAGCGAATTCTTCGCGGATTTCGGCAGCTACGACGTCAAGCTGACCGTGCCCAAGGGCTACACCGTCGGTGCGACCGGTGAGGAAATTGGCGCGCCGGTCGAACGCGGCGGCAAAGTTACACATCGCTTCGTGCAGCACGATGTACACGACTTCGCATGGACTGCGGACAAGCGCTATGCCAAACCGCTGGAAGGCGTGTACACCGGTCCGGGCAGCCCGCGTGTCAAGGTCAAGGTGCTGTTCCACCCGGAATATGCCAACAATGCCAAGCCCGCCTTGCAGGCCACGATCGATGCGCTGACGTTTTTCTCGCGCACGCTCGGGCCATATCCGTACAAGACGGTAACCGTGGTGATTCCGCCGTTCAATGCGGACGAAGCGGGCGGCATGGAATACCCGACGTTCTTCACCGCATCCAGTTACAAGACCGTCGAACCGAATACGCCGCAGCGCTACGGCCTGGACTTCGTCACCATCCACGAATTCGGCCACGGTTATTTCTACGGCATCCTCGCGTCCAACGAGTTCGAGGAACCAGCACTCGACGAAGGCGTCAACGAGTACTGGAACCAGCGCATGCTGCGTGAGCGCAAACAGGACCTGCATCTCTCGACGCCTTGGATGAGGCGGCTTGGCATCAATCCTTCGCTCAAGGTATTCGATAGCGAGCGCATCAGCGCACAACTCGATGACCCTTCCGATCCGCTCGGCCAGAACTCGTGGAATCGCCTGTCCAGCCGCAGCTACGGCACCGTCTATTCACGCACCGCCACCATGCTGCGCGACCTGGAACAGCGCGTCGGCACGCCGGCGATGGAGCGCGCGTTCAAGCTTTACTACCAGCGCTGGAAATTCCGCCATCCCAGCTTCGCCGATTTCCGCGAGGCACTGGCCGAAGGCACTGGCCAGAGGGCCGCGGTCGAACAGGCCTTCGCGCATCAGGTGTACGGCACACGGAAAATCGATGACAGCATCGCCACCTTCTCCAGCGACGAGATCCTGCCGCAACCGGGCTACGTGCAATTCAAGGGGAAACGCGTCGAGTTGACAAGCAAGGGCCTCGACAAGGCCATCAAGACATTTCGCGACGGCTGGAAAAAGAACAATCCGAAGGCGAAGGAAGGCATGGGCGCGTTCCCCTGGCGCAGCACGGTGGTAGTGCGCCGCAAGGGCGCCGACGTGCCGCAGATGCTGCGGGTCAAGTTTGCCGATGGCAGCAGCAAGACGGTGCGCTGGAGCGGTGAGCGCTCGTGGCAACGCTTCAGCTGGATCACCCGCAGCAAGGCCGTGTCTGCGCAGCTTGATCCGGACAACCGGATTTATCTCGATACCAACAAACTCGACGACAGCCGCACGCTGAAATCCGACCGCTCCGCTGCGCGCCGCTGGGGCAGCGACTTCGCAGCACTGGCGCAAACCCTCTTCTCCTTGCTGGCGGGCCTATGAACATGTCACCGCGTCGAAATGGTTTCCGCGCATTGATTGCCGGCATGGGCGCTGCCTTGCAGTGGCGTTTGCTGCTGCTGTGGCTGCTGGCGATGCTGTTGCCGACGTTGCTGATCGCCTTGCCTGCTTCGGCGTGGCTGCAGTCGCAATTCGGTTCTTCGTTGCATGCTGCCGACGTTGCCAACGGCCGCAACTTGCCGCTGCTGCTCGACGGGTTGTTTTCGCTTGGCGATCACATGAGCTGGCTGGGCAGCAGTGCGGTCTTGGCGACATTGCTGGTCGTGCTGGTGTCGCCGTGGCTCAACGGCATGGTGATCGCGTCGATCCGTGCCGGACGCCGCCTTGGATTCGGCGAATTGTTACAGGGCGGTCTCGCGGAATATGGCCGCATGTTCCGCACCTTGCTGTGGTCGATCTTGCCGTTGGGCATCGCGATCGGTGTCGGTGCGTGGCTCACCAGTCTGGCCGGCAAGAAGGTCGATACCGCCATCCTCGCCAGCGACGTCGAAGGCATCGGGCGCATCGCGTTGTGGAGCGCCATCGCATTGTGCGTCTTGGCGCACGCCACGGTCGAAGCGGGACGCGGCTGGCTCGGCGCCGATCGCGGCCTGCGCTCCGCGATTCGCGCGTGGTGGCGCGGCACCAAGCTGTTGGCGCGTCGCCCGATCGCCGTGCTCGCCGTTTACCTGGGCACCGCGATCGCCGGCTACGGTTTGGCGGCGCTGTTCGGTGCGTTGCGACTGCAATTCAATGGCGCCAGTGCGGGTGGGTTTGTCATCGCCCTCCTGCTGACGCAACTCGTGGTCATCGCATTGGCCTGGGGCCGCATCGCGCGGCTGTACGGCATGGCGGATCTTGCGGGTGATGCGTTGGCGCGTCGACCGGTTGTTGCGCTTGTGGAGCGCGACGGTCCATCCAGCAGTCCGCCCTCGCAAACAGCAACCCCATCTTCACGGCTCAGTGAAACAACCGTCTGATTTGCACGTTATCGTGCACTTGTAGGAGCGGGCCCGGGCGGGGGGGGGGGGTTGAGTAATGGGCCCACGCGGCCCCGGGGGGGCGGACCAAAGAAAAGAGCGGGCGGGGAAAATGGGTGCGCCGGTGGAAAAAAAAAAAAACCACA
>JAJAYW010000230.1 GCA_026786005.1 Lysobacter sp.
GCGGGGGGGGGTGGGGGGGGGGGGGGGGGGGGCCGCCACCCCCCGCCCGGCCCGTTGTCGCGCCCCGCCCCCGGGGGCCCGCTGGCGCCCCGCCCGGCCCCCCCCCCGCGCCCCGGCCGCGCTCCTACAAAAGCATGCACGTCAAGCCTGCGCACGCGCGCCCTACAGCAAAAATCAGCCTGGCAATTGCCGCGCCGGATCACTGAGCTCGAGTTCGCGCAACACCACGCCCGCCTGCGTCCGGTTCCTGACGCCAAGTCGATCGAAGATCGCGCTGAGATGCGCCTTGACCGTGCGCTCCTGCACGTCGAGCCGGTCGGCAATCTGCTTGTTCAACAATCCTTCCGCCACCAGGACCAGCACGCGAAACTGTTGCGGCGACAGACTGGCGAGCCTTGCGGCGAGTTCGCTGTCGTGGGTGGACGATTGCGCACGTGTCACCGTGGCGCGCAGGGACGCGGGCAGCCATTGCTCGCACGCGAGTACGCGTCGGATTGCATCGCGCAACTCGTCGAGCCCCGAATTCTTCGGCAGGTAACCGGCGGCGCCGTGATCGAGCGCGCGGCGTATCACGCGCGGATCGTCGTTCGCGGAGACAACGATCACGGCGACCCCCGGATATTGCGCGCGGATTGCTGCCAGTCCGGCCAGGCCGTGATTGCCCGGCATGTGCAGATCAAGCAGCACCAGATCGATGCCGGATTCGCGATCGAGCACGGCGAGCACGCTTTCCAGGGAATCGGCCTCTCGCACATGCAGGTCCGCGACGGCGTCCGCGGCGGCCTGCTTCAGCGCGGCGCGGAACAACGGGTGGTCGTCGGCGATGAGGAGCGTAGGCATGGTGCGTGTCAGGGTTCCAGTGAAATCCGTGCGGGGTCGATGCTTCGAACGGGCTCGGCATGAGCGGAGTTTGTAGTGAGCGGACCGATCAAATGCACCGCCCAGCCGCGTTCATGGCGTCCAGGACGTCGGGTCCGGTCACCGTAGCAGGAATGGTCGGGACTGGATCTGGTACGAAGGTACGATGACGTCGTGCGTCGCGTTGGTTATCGTCGTCGCATGCGAACATCCCCATGCCTCCCGCATTTTTCCGCCTGTGCAGCCGCTGCGCTTGGTCTCGTGTTGACCGCGTGTGCCAGCACGACGCTACGAATCACCTCCGGATCGACCATGTTCACAGCGCAGCGCGTCAGCGAACATCGCGGCAGCGACGACCTGCTGACCGGCGGGCTGGGTCTCGCCGGCCTGCGCGCGCTGGCACCGCCCGCATTCGCCAATCCCGAACAGCCGACTGCCGCCGAGTTGCGCCGCCGCGCGCTGTGGAGCAACTGGCGCGGTATCGCCGATCTCGCGCCGGGCGGCGGTTACGGCGAGTTGTACGGCAGCGTCGCGACCGTGCCGGGTCGCGAGTTCCACGCCTACGCCAGGTTGCCGAATGCGAAACACCCGCATCGCATGCTGTTGCAACTGCCGGACAGCTTCGATGCTCAGAAGCGTTGCGTGGTGGTGACGGCGTCATCAGGCTCGCGCGGCATCTACGGGTCGATTGCGGTCGCAGGCGCGTGGGGATTGCCGAAGGGTTGCGCCGTGGCATACACCGACAAGGGTGCAGGCACCGACTATTTCGATCTCGATGCGCAAGTCGGCGCCACTGCCGACGGCACACCGGGCACGCGCGACCAGATGCTGGCGTTCGCGCCGGATGCACTCACGGGTTCCGGCATCGCCTTCAAGCACGCGCACTCGCAGGACAACCCGGAAGCCGATTGGGGCCGCCACGTCAAACAGGCAGCGCAGTTCGCGTTGCAGTCCTTGAACGCAGCGCTTCCCGAGGCGGGGCCGTTTACCTTCGACAATACGCGTGTCATCGCCGTTGGCATCTCCAACGGTGGCGGTGCGGTACTACGCGCAGCTGAATTCGAAGGTAGCGATGCCGATAACAGCTGGCTCGATGCCGTGGTCGCGGGAGAACCAAATATCCATGTCGATGGCCACGGCGCCCGATCGTTATACGACTACACCACCGAGGCGGCGCTGCTGATGCCATGCGCGCTGCTGCACATGCAGAACCTGCCGCAGCCACCGCTCACCGCGCAGTCCGCACCGTTGTGGACGCAGCGCTGCGCATCGCTCAAGGCTGCCGGACTTGTCGAAGGCAACGATGCCGCGTCCCAATCGAAATCGGCTTACGACCAGCTGCGCACGAACGGCTGGAGCGATGCGGCATTGCGGGCAGGTGCATTGAGTGTCGGCTTCGACCTGTGGCGCGCGGTGGCAGTGACGTATGCATCGAGCTACGGCCGCTATGGCGTCGATGAGCATCCCTGCGGTTATGGGTTCGCTGCGCAGAATCCGGACTTCAGCCGGCGCGCAAGCACTGCCGTCGAGCGCAACGCATGGTGGAGCGATGCCAGCGGCATTCCGCCTGGCGCAGGCGTTGGCATCATCGACAGCAAACTGACGGCCGTCGATGCGACGTTCGATGGCCTGCAATGCCTGCGCGCGCTGTGGAATGGGCCGGGCGCGGATGCCGATCGCGTGCGCAAGGGCATCGCCGAAGCCACGGCGGCATTGCCCCGCGAGGGCCTGCCGGTCATCGTGCTGCACGGCGCCGACGACGGCCTGGTGCCGATGGCTTTCAACAGCGCGCCGTATGTCGCCAAGGCCAAGGCCGCGAATCGCGACGTGCGCTACTGGCAGGTGCGCAATGCCCAGCATTTCGATGCGTTCCTCGGATTGCCCGATTACGCCGCGCGTTACGTGCCGATGCTGCCGTACGTCTACGCGGCCCTCGATCGCGTGTCCGCGCATCTGGACAGCGGTGCCGCGTTGCCAGCCGATGCCATCATAGAGACCATCCCGCGCAGCGCCGGCAGCCCGCTGATCGCCGCGAACCTCGCAATCCCCAGATAACCACGCCTTTGTCCCAGGGGACTTCCTTTGGTCGTAGGAGCGCACCTGGGCGCGATGGGCTTTACCGGTAGAGCCCC
>JAJAYW010000231.1 GCA_026786005.1 Lysobacter sp.
CACCGCTCTTGGCGGGCGGAGACGACTTCGGGATGTTTTTTGGCGCACTCTTCGGTAATGCTTGCGGTACTGGTGCGGACATAACGGCTTTCGGCGGCGGAGCCTTCACGGCCGCCTTCGACACAGGTGCTTTGGGTGCAGCTGCTGGTTTGGCTTTCGGGGGCGGTATCGCTGTAGATTTCGGCTGCGCCTTAGCTGCCTGTTGTGCCGCCTTCACTGCCGGCTTTGACTGAGACGGCGCTTTGGACGGCAATTTCGACGCAGGTTTGGCTGCCGCTTTCGGAGGGGTCGGCCCTGCCTTCGATAGAGATTTTGAAGATGGTGTGGCTGCCGGTTTAGCCTGGGCCTTGGGCTTCTGTTTCGATGATGTCTTGGCGGCGGGTTTCGACTTTCCCGCACTGGCTTTCGACGCCTGCCCGGACTGTTTCGCTCCCGGCTTGGATGCTTTCTTGGGCGCCTGCTTGGTCGCCGATTTTGGCTTCGTGGCACCCTGCTTGGTCGTCTGTTTTTTGCTCTTCGCCGCTTCGGCGGCGTGCGATTCGCTATAGAACTGGCCGTACAGATGATCCATCTCGGCGCGCGCTTCCAACAGAAACTTGCGTGCGAAAGCACGGAAAGCCGGCGTGCCTTTCTTGAGTCCCTTCGCCTTGAGCTGCGCATCGAGATTGTTGTAGTGCCGGTCCCAAACCTCGCGTACCTTGGAATTGTGCAGTTGCCGCTTGCCTTCGAGCTCGGGGCGAATACCGCGCATGTTCCCCGGCGCATTCAACTCCTCGGCGGTGAATGCGCCCGGATAGCGTTTCAATGCCTGCAACTCGACGCCATGATGGACTTGACCGCCCTTGGCAACGCTCAAAGACTGCGCATGCTTGTCGCGCTTGGTATTGAATTTTTTACGCGCATCCTTGGCTTCCTGCGTTGTCTTGACTTTCTGGGTTTTCGGCGCCTTCGGCGGCGGTTGCGCGGTCGGCTCTTCGACGATTCCTTTTTCCACCGCGGCGTCAGTCTTGGCATCGACACCCGGCAACTTCGTGGATTTAGCCTTAGGTTTTGCGGCGCCCTTTCTCTTCTTGACATCGTCGACAGGATCACGGGCGACACCAATGCCGGTCGCGCCGGTCACGCTCACGGCGCCGGTTCCGGACACGAACATCCCCGCCGCTCGCTCGGCACCATGCTCATGCGGCGCATCGGCCGACAATGCCGGCGGTGGGCCGCCGCGGCGCTGTTGAACCACATGCGCGAGCTCGTGCGCAAGCGTGCGCTTACCTTCGGCTGTATCCGGCGGTGCGGCGGCGCGGCCGAGCACGATGTGTTCGCCGAAGGTATAGGCGCGTGCATCCAGCGCGTCGGCTCCGGCACGCGCGTCTGCGCCCTCATGCAAACGAACACTGTCAAAGTCCTCGCTGAAACGCCGTCCCATTTCCTCAGACAGGGCCGGGGCGAGCGGTTTAGCCGCGCCGGTTGGCACGGGTTGGCGCTTGTAAGAATCATGCATCGCAACGCTATGGCCGCGACTGTGACCGGTCGCGGCGTCATGTTTAGTCTTGGCCATCGAGGCATGCGCGGTCATGGCTGTATTCGCTTTTTCTTCTTGAGATCGCCGGTCAGCGCGTCGTCGACTTCGTGGGCCTCGGCGTTGGGATCGACGATACGCACGCGCTGCTGTGCGCTTGCTCCCGGCGCCGGCCATGCGGCACCTTCGGTTGCTATACGCTGCGGTGTGTTCGAAGGCGGCGACTGTTGGACCGCGACGATGTCGCGGCCGGGTTGGAACTCGAAGCCTTGCGCTGTCAGGGCATCGCGCACCATCAGGCCCTCGACTGAGCGGCCGTTCTGGATGATGTCGCGGACGTTCGCGTTGATCCTGGCCTTGAGCTCGGTCGCCTTGAGTGCGCGCGGGTTCCCGACCATCGCCACGGCCTGGTCGAACACTCGGCGCAACTCCACCACTTCGTCGAAACGCCGCGTAAAAACGGCTGACGGGTCGCGCGTGACGGACACGGGCGACGGTTGGAAACGCACCTGCGCGTCGTCACTGATCTCGTCGATACGATCGATCAGCAATTGGCGCAGCAGGTTGTCGACGTGATCGAGCATGGTGTCCTCGAGTCAGAATTTCTTGCCGGCATAAGCTTCGAACCGTTCCATCATCTGATCGAGCAATGCATCGGCCGCCTTCATCGATGCCTCGGCGTCTTCGGGGCGTTTCTCTTCCAGGGCGATCCTTGCCGATGCCAAGTGCGCACGCGCGTCGTAGATAGGCGCGATGTCGAGCGAGTCGCCCTTGCGCTCAAACAGGAAGCGGCTGACGAACGTGCGCTTGGTCTCGCGTTCGCCCCACGTCTGCATTACCTTCAGCCTTCTCCAGAGTTCGTTCAACTCGCTCTTCAGGCTGCGCTGGCCGGGCGGCAACCACATCGATGTCACGCGAGCACTGCTACCGCCAGCAGTCAGAACGGCCGGTGTCCGTTTGTTGTCTCGTGATCCGACCTGGGTTTCGATGTGGCTAAAGACAGCAACCGGGTTGATCGCCGAATCGCCATGCGGATCCTGCTGCGAATACACGAAATGCACCCACACGCCTTCGTCCGTGCTGTTCTGCAGCGCTTGGATCGAAAGCAGCATGCGTTGATACGCGTCTTCCGCTGCGTTGCCCTGAACGTAGTTGCCCAGGGCAGCCAAGCCTTGCCCCGCCAGCTGCAATGCGCCCGCGGCCGCCTGCATCTTGGCGGCACCGGCCGACGGCGGCGGCGCGCTCGGGACCTGCGTGTCGGCCACGCGGGTTCCCGCGGTTGTGGGTGCGCGCGTCTTCGGCGTTTGCGGCGGCACAGTCTTGGCCGTTATCGGCGGCGTTGCGACTTTCGCCGGCGCGGATGGCCTCTGCGGTGCAGCGGCGGCCGGGGCCGTGGGCCTGGTCGCCCCTGGTTTTGCTGTGCTGGGCGCAGTCGGCGGCGGCGCTGGTTTGTTTGGCGCTGTTTGCTGTGCCGGAACTTTGGCGGGAGGTATTCTCGCAGCCGGCGCTTTTTGCACAGGGATTTGAGGCGGAGTCGCTTTCGCGGTCGGCGCTGTTTTCGGCTGCGGAGGCGCCACTTTGGATGGCGCCGATTTCGACTTGGTTACTTTCGGCGCAGTGTTCGCCTTCTTGCCTGCAGCCGGTGGTCCGGGCTTCGGTATTGCCACGATGGGCTTGGCGGCGGGTTTTTTGCCAGGCGCCTTCTTTTTGCCGGTACTACCCGAAGACTTCGCTTTCGGCGCCGCGGGCGCGGGTGCGGCCGGGGGTTTGTAATCGGCGCGCTTGTGCGTGGTGGTGCCATAGCGCACTTCGCTGACAGGCGAGCCTTCCGCGAAGAACTCGCGCTTCATACCTTCCTGCACTTCCTTGCTTGGCGTGCGGGCGAAACTAATGATGATGCTTTCGCCATTGGCCAAATGCCGGCTGTTCTTGATCGCCTGATTGACGTACGTCCTGGCGGTGGCGCGCGCCTTGGCAGGCGTTTGCATATCGATCTGATCGGATTTCAGATTGACATGAACGCGTTCGAGCGTGCCGTCGGCCTTGCGGCGATAAAGCGAATAATCGGGTTGTGCATAATGGTCTTTACCCGCCCGCAACTCCTGGCCCTTGAGTTGCGGTCCGCCGGCGACATGCTTGGTCTGCGGTTTTCCCGCGGTCGTGGCCGGCGTGCGTTGCAGTTCGTCGAACGCACCTTGGCGTTGGTTCTTTTCCAGCTGTGATCCGGACGCGAGTTTCAGCAGTTTCTGATAACGCTTGAGGTCCTCGGTTTTGCGCTTGGGCGATCGCTTGGTGGCACCGGGCTGCTTGTAGCTGTTCTCCAGCGCGCGCAGTTCTTGCTCGGCTTGCGCCTTGGTAAGTTGGCTTTCCTGCTTGCCCGCGGTTGCGCGTTCCTGCTTGCGTTGTTGTGTTTTGTCCTTCTCTTCCTGGCGCGGCGAAACGTCGTTGCCTGCATCATCGTCGCGGCGCAGGCGCTGTTGCTTGCGGCGTTTGTCGTCGTCCGGGTCGCACATCGGCGCAGGCGCGGAAGCGCCACCGACTTCGATCGTTCCGCCGCCCTGGATCGCCTGCGAAGCCGCGCGGTCGGCAGCTTGCTCCAGCGGCCCTGTGCCATCGAAGCTGGACTGCGCCGCGCCGCCGCGCGTTTGCTGCATGACATGAGCGAGTTCGTGCGCCAAAAGGCGCTGGCCTTCGTGGCTACCGTGCTGGAAACGGCCGTCGGCGAACACGACGTTCGAGCCGATCGTGTAGGCCTTCGCACCGAGATCTTCGGCAGCCTGTGCGGCCTGCGCGTCGGTGTGCAACCGGACATGGCTGAAATCCGCGCCGAAGCGATCGCCTATATGCGCCGCGATCATTGGCGGCAAAGGCTGACCATTGCCTGAGGGCAACGCGCGGCGCATTTCGACGGGAATCGCCGTCGGCGCGGCCGAGCGCAGCGGCCTGCGCTGTTCCCGCGCCTTGGCCTTGTGGCCCTTGTCCTTCTTCGACTTGGCAGCAGCGTCAGCCATAGCGCACCACGTCGTCGCTCACCGGCGCTAGCGCTTCCAGCGTGCGCGGGTCGAGTTCACCCAGCGTCTTGCCGGCCTTCTGTAGTTCGCGGCGTACGCCGTGGACTAGATGGCGCATGGCGACCGGTTCACGATCGCTGGCGGCGAAGAATGCCGCCGCCAGTGCCGCGTTCTTGATGTTTCCGCCTGAGAGTTTGAAGCGCGCCGCCAACGCCGTGAAGTCGATGTCGTCCGCGAGCGGTGTATCGCCGGGCCAGATCCGACGCCAGATGCGTTCGCGATCGGCGGCATCCGGGAATGGAAACAGGACGGTATAAGTCAGGCGACGCAGGAAAGCATCGTCCAGGTTCTGCTTCAGATTGGTGGCGAGGATGGCGAGGCCTTCGTGTTCCTCCATCTTCTGCAACAGGTAGGCGATTTCGAGGTTTGCGTAACGATCGTGCGCATCACGCACCTCGGAGCGCTTGCCGAAGATCGCATCGGCTTCGTCGAAGAACAGGATCGCGTTGGTCTGTTTCGCCGCGACGAAAATGCGATCGAGGTTCTTCTCGGTTTCGCCGATGTACTTGCTTACTACCGTCGCCAGATCGATCTTGTAGAGATCCAGCCCCAGTTCCGAAGCGATTACCTCCGTCGCCATGGTCTTGCCTGTGCCCGAGCCGCCCGCAAACAATGCCGACGTGCCCTTGCCAAGCGAGAGGCGAGCGCCGAAGCCCCAGGCCTCGAAGACCTGGGCGTTATGTTCCAGGCGTGCGCAAATCTCATGCAATTGCCGACGGGCATCCGGCGGCAATACGAGATCGTCCCACTGGTGGACCGGCCCGACCTTGCGTGCGAGCTTGGACAGTTCGAGCGAGCCCTGCGCCCGCGACGCACTGGCGAAGTCGGCGAATAGCGGTTTGGAGGCGCGCCGATTCTGCAACCGCGCGAGGTGCCGCGCGGTGGTGGCGGCGGCACGGATTTGCGCCGGGCCGAGCTGATAACGACCTGCGAGTATCGTGATCTCGCCTTCGGATAACGGCGATTGCTCCGAAAGCGTATCGCGCCAGAGTTGCAAGCTCTTGGCGATCGAGTGCGCGCCGAATTCGATCGTCACCGCGGCCAACGGCCGCCGCCCATTCCAAGGCAACGTCTTGCTGCTGGCGATGATGCTGATGCCGCCATCGTCGGCGAGATCGTCGAGGAAGCGTTGCAACTCCGGCAACGGGGTCGTTTCCATCAACGTATCCAGACCTTCGAAGTACAACAGCGCATCCTGCAGCCAGGCCTCGCGGAACAAGGGTGTGACCAGTTCGGCGAAATCGCCCAAGCTGTAGGCGTAGGCCAGGTCGGCGACCAGCAGCCGTGCGCTCCGATTCGCGGCCAGCGCCAACGCCGCATCGCGTCGTCCGCTGCCTGTCGGACCCTGAAATACGAGTTGCAACGGCGTGCGGTGGCTCGACGCGTGCGCCACCAATGCATTCAACCGGCGTTGCTCGCCATCCTCGGGAGGGCGGGCTTCTCCTGCCTGCAACAAGCGGCAGAAACGCGCGAGGCGCGGATCGAGTCCTTGGCCATAGCAGAGCGTGCGCAGGATTTGCGGGTCGGGCGCGAGCGCGGCGCAGCGCACGGGATCCAGTCCGCGAGGCATCGGCTCGATCAAGTTGACCAGGCGATGCCGGAACAGCGGCGCATCCCAGGTGAAATGATCCAGCGCCGACAGCTGTTCCGCGAAGGAATCGCACAGCAAGGCAAGGCACATCGCGCCATCGGGCCGTGCATGCGCCAGATCGGGCCGCAGGGCAGCGTAGCGGCGCTTCACTTGCGGATCCAGTTCGGGTGCGATCACGATCACCAAAGCAGCCGCTTCGAATTCGCCCAGGCCAAATGTGTCCATTAGCCAGACGAATCTCGGTTCCTCAAGCAAGGGCGCGATCAGCGCTCCCGCTCCGCCCGGCAACGGACCCATGTCCTGCGTCGAGCTCGCCAGATGTTGGCGCAGATGCAACAACACTCCCGACCATGCCTTTGCCAGCGGAGGTTCCGGAACCGGTTGAACGGTGGATTCCAGTGCGCTCAAGGCGAGCGCTCCTCGGTTTCGTCGATTTCGCCGAGCAGTCCTTCGTAGCGATCCAGTGAGTCGCCCAATGCACGATGCAGGGCTTTGGCGTAGATCGGGTGGGTAATGATGCGGGTATGTACCACTGGCTCTTGCTGCTCCGAGAGTTGCTGAGCGAACTCGAAGACGAATTCGAAAGCGTTATGTCCGATGTTGAACACATTGGCGTAGCGACCCACGCCGAGCGAAGACACCGGTAATTGCGCCTGTTTTTGTGGATCGCGCGTCACAACGGCCTCCTGGAAGCTGCTCACATCGTCGGTAACACGTTGGCGACAGGGAGAGCATTCGCAGACTGCGTGCCAAAGTCGGTGGGGCCGCTGCCGGATCCGGCAAGCCCATGACTGCAAAGACATTTTTCTGGCGTGGGAGCAACGTGCGCGAGTGAACCGGCGCTTGCGCTGGTGATGCAATGTGACAGGGGTGGCTCGGGTCCAGGATCGATTTCGCGCGGCCGATCATTGAGTTACGTTGGCAACAACCACTGTCACATGGGTTGTGACATGCACTGAGACAGATGAGTAGATCGAATCCCGCCCGATTATTCTGCGGGCTTGGTGATCTGATACTTGCTGATCTTGCGATACAAGGTCATCCGCGACCAATTCAGCTGTTTGGCAGCACGACACTTGTTCCAGTGCGTATCGAACAGCGCCGTCAGGATTCGCTCGCGCTCCCCGACATCGGCGCTGGCCAGCGCATCCATGCGACCGATCAATCGGGACGGAAGGTGCCGCAGCTCGATCCGTCCGTCAGGCGGATCGATGAACAGCGCCTCGACCATGTTCTTCAACTCGCGAACGTTGCCTGGCCAGGAATACTGGATCAGGCATTGCAATGCTTCCGGCGAGAGGCCACCGACGCTCACGCCGGTGCGCTGGCTTATGTCGAGCATGTAATGGGCGAACAGCAGCGGAATATCTTCGCGTCGTTGTCGTAGTGGCGGCACATGCAGGCGCGCCACATTGAGCCTGTAGAACAGGTCGGGACGGAAACGGCGCTCGGCAACCATCGGTTCTATTTCCTGATTGGTGGCCGCAATGATGCGCACATCAACCGGCTCGCTTCGCCGGCCTCCCAAACGAAAGACCTCGTGATCCTCGATGACGCGGAGCAGTTTGGCTTGCGCGACAAGCGAAAGCTCCCCGATCTCGTCGAGCAGCAATGTGCCGCCTTCGGCCAACTTCAATTTGCCTGGATATGCCTGATGCGCGCCGGTAAACGCGCCACGCTCGTAGCCGAAAAGTTCGCCCTCCAGCAAGGCATCCGGCAACGCGGCGCAATTGATGCAGAGCAGTGCGCGATGTCCGCGCCGGCTTCGCTCGTGCACATACTTTGCGAAGCATTCTTTGCCGGTTCCCGTTTCGCCTGTGATCAGCACCGTGCTGTCGGTACGAGCTATTTTCGCGGCGTAGGCCATCACACCCGCCATCACATCGCTTGAGCCGATAAGGGAACGCTGCGACTGTGTTGCAGTGACCATATGTATGCTTCCCTTCGAGCGGAACTCGCACCGCTGCCGGCAAACCCTTCGACGCGCATCGAGAGGAGTCGTCGAGAACCGTCTAGCAGGCGCTCTACCGCGTGTGCCGAAAACAGATAAGTGCTAGCCCTGAGGCTCGCTTCTTGTCGCATCCAAGTGACTACAACGCGAGGCATGCTTGTCGCAGGGCAGATCGCGCCGAACGATTTTGCTAAGCAGCGCTGCCCTCGATTGGCCATGGGCTATACCTTTTTTGCTCGCAGGCAGGTGGGTAGCGATTCCCGCCGAATTGGCGTTAGAGTTGCTTCCATGGAAGCAACACTCCCATTCCCTGCTCCTTTCAACCGTAGAGCGATTCGATTCATGAATTCGATGTCCTCACGTATCCGCCGAGCACGGACGCTGGCCACCATGACCCAATCCGAACTGGCGCATCGGGTGGGAGTGAATCGCAGCGCCGTGACGCAATGGGAACGATCCGGCGGCACCACGCCCAGTGTCGATCATCTCGCCAGGATCGCCTGCGAGACGGCCGTATGCTTTGAATGGCTCGCGACCGGCAGGGGAGCAAGTCAACCTGAGTCGGGAGCATTCGAAACTGCGCTGATGGTTCAGGACTTCGCGCGAGATGAATGGGAGAGCCGGGTGCTAAGTGGGATGAGGCGTTTGAGCGGTCGAAAGAAGGAAGTGGCTACGTTAATCGTCGAGCTCCTATCGGGTTAATGGGGACCGACGAAATGCCGCAGCAGGGGATCAGGCGATGAGGCCGGTGGTGGTTGTAACGGTATTCGCAGTCCTCCGCATGCGTCGTACTTCGTTCATCGGCAGGGGCAACATGGTGCGTTCGACTGGCTACAAGAATGCCCGCGCTAGGGAAGTCCCGTTCGAGCCCAGCTAGGGCCGTGCTCGCCTCCAGGGAATTGGACTGGGTAACTTCGTTCCAGCCGTTGAGCAACAGCAGCAAGGGTTCGGTTTGCTGGACCCGCGCCAATTGAGACGCCGTCAGTCCTTCGGCATGGAATGCAGGCATACCAGCGATAAAGTCAAGAATCGCCTGCCGCGACGAGATCCAAGCCGGCAGGTCAACCAGCAAGGCGAGGACGAGTTGTTTGTGCTCAAGGCGGCACATGGCATCGAGCTCGATTTCGACGCGATTGACCGGTTGCTTGATCGGGTTATCGACGTTGCCCGCAGGCGTGTGCCGTGAGCTACCCCTCTCTGAAACGCGTTGCTTGGGTCTCGGAGGAGAGGAGTCGCTTACCTATACGCTTCGACGGACTAGTCGCCGTAGATCAGTCGGTATTTTTGTCGAGCCTGACGGGCGGCTATCAATACTGGCGCCTACGGCTGCGCCAACAGAGCGGGTCGAGCAGATCTTGCGAAGGCGGCTCAATTGGATTCGTCGACAACAGCGGGAGGTCGAAGCGTTGCCGCCCCCTCCGCTGACGCGTGAGTGGGTGGCCGGCGAGACACACCGCTACCTTGGTAGGCAATACCGTCTGAAGCTGGTCCGGGCTCCTGAGCGTTCGGTCAAGCTACTTGGCGGGTACTTCGTTGTTTCTGTATCCGATAAGAAAGATCGGGACATGGTCCGGACGCTGGTGGAAAGCTGGTACCGGGAACACGCCAAGACGTTACTGAATCATCGAGTCGAACGCATGATTGCTTCCACGAGTTGGCTCGATATTCGTTCGCCACCGTTGCAGATCCGTACACTCCGACAATGTTGGGGATCAACCACAAAGACAGGGCGTATCTCGTTCAATATCGATCTGATCAAGTTGCCGCTCTCATGCATTGACTATGTCGTAGCGCATGAGCTGGTGCATCTATTGATTCCGAACCACTCGCCAGCTTTTTGGCGAATGCTTGATCGCGTGATGCCAGACTGGCGGCGGTGGAGGAACAGCCTGAGAAGAGCGGAGATGTAAGGCGCAATTCCAGGGCACCGAAGTGGGCACCTTGTACGTCCGCTATCGACCCTAAGCGGACGTTGGAAGAAGTACCTGACTCATTTTCTCGTGCGCGGATTGCCTTGGCCGTAGCGCGCCTGGAATTGCGTGTTGTTCGGTAGTGGTGCAGTTATGAATGTGGCGTGCAGTTCTGCGTGAACTCATCGCAACGGAGGGCGCCCGCCGAACCATCAAGGATACCGATATGCGGGCAAGTGATTTCAAGGCTGTCAATACGGCCGCTGCGGCATTTTTATTCTGCATGCACACGGCATACGCCGCGGTCGGGCCGACCGGCGAATTCGTCGACCGCTATCCAATCGAGGTCCCCGAATACCACGGCCTGCAACCCGATCTCGCCTTCGTATACGGCTCCAGTGCGGGAACTACCTTCCTTGGCAATGGCTGGATGCTGAGCGGAATTCCTGAAATCCGGAAGTTCGCACCCGGCCGCGGCCTCCCAGACCCGGCCGCGGGCGATCAATTCGAGTGGAACGGCAATGAATTGCTGCGTTGCGATGCCGACCCCGCGCGTGCGGCGAGTCCGAGTTGCCGCTACCCCGCGCCCGCTCCGCTGATTGCCTACACCAGTCGCATTGAAACGCACCACAGGATCGCGTTCGATCCTGCCACACCTGGCGGTGCATGGACGATCTGGGACAAGAGCGGTCGCAAATCGTATTACGTGTCGTCGGCGACCGGCACGGGATGGCGAATGGAGTGGACCGAGAACACGTTGGGACAGCGGGCCGTCTATCGCTATCGCAAGTACTCACTGTCCCCCAAGGACATGGAATATCCCGACACGATCGAATACAACCGGAGCGTCATCCGCTTCGTCTGGCAGTCGCGCCCGGATGTCGCGACCCGGGCGCAGGGCACGCAATTGACGACGATCGCGCATCGCCTGGCGGCGGTGGAGATCCGCACCGAAGATGCGATCGCCCGAGTCTATGCGCTGCGTTATAAATCTCATCCGGATACCGAGCGTTCGACCCTGATCGCAATTCAGGAATACGGCATCGACGCCACTATCGCCACCGACGGCAGCGTCAGCGGCAGCGCGCTTCCAGTTGTTGCGTTCGATTACGAAGCAAATCCAGGTGCGGGCGAGTGGAAGGCGCAGAAGCGCACGCTTGGCCCGCACGACTGGCAGACGCCGGTCACACTCAACCAATACGGCTATGAAGCGGCAAATTTGTCGCGTGCGGATCTGGTCTACGCGGCCTTCCACAGCGCGGACGTGGATGCCGACGGCAGGAGCGATGGCGTATTGCTGGGGGTGAAGGATCGTTCCGGCGTCAACCCGCAGTTAGAAATCACGACGCGCCTTGCCAGTCAGGTCTGGACCACATCGGTATTGACCTTTGCCCAGCACGGCACCTGGCTGTTCGACGAGCCTCCCTTAGACAATCGCCAGGAACTGGTCCGCAGCTGGGTCGCAGATGTCAACGGCGATGAGCGCGACGATCTCGTGGTGCTGTCCTGGCGCGATGCAGCAGTGGGAAATCGCAACGGCGATCTGGTGCTGCTGATCAACGCCGCGGTGTCGATGGGAGATGGTACGTTCGCTTGGTCCAGTCCCACCTTCCAGGACACTGGTTGGCGAACCCCCGCGGCTTGGGGCCCGCGCTCGCCGTTTCACAATCTATCCGCGAACTGTTCGACCGCGGATGTCAATGGCGATGGCCGCAGCGATCTAGCCTGCATGGTCCACAGCGGCATTTCCGTCCAATCGCTGGGTGTTGCCTACGCGCGCGCGTCCGGTGGATTCCAGATCGCGGGCCTCCAGCAGGTGGCGGACGACCCCGGCGTGATCACCACGGCGACCGGCGCGACCGCCGCGGTTCCGTTTGAAACACGGCCGATGAGCGCGGCCGACGTGAATCGCGACGGCCTGGCAGACATCATTTACCTGGAACCCAGAAGCGAGGATCTGGTCGCTTGCGCTGATAGCGGCGATCCGGTCGATGTGCGCGCAGGCTGCGATATCCGTTTCGATCTGGTGACCGGCCTGTCGACTGGCGACCGATTCGTCTTCAGCAAGGAACAAGCGCCGTGGTCGCGCGAGGATCAGCGCACAGTCGCGCCGGGCAGCATCGGCGTCGGCGATTTCAACGGCGACGGCCGCGCCGACATCCTGTATTTGCCGGGGCAGATCCTCGCCCCGGGTCAACAGAAGCTGCGCTCAATCAATGCGGCTATTCGCAGCGAATCGGGCACGAGCCTGTTCACGACCCAAGTGTTGCCTACCACGCTGAGCAACGTCGATCTGCGCTACTCGTTTGGGGATTTCGACGGCGACATGCGCACCGACCTGATCGCGGCGGTCCAACTCGATCCCAGCCAAGGCACGAACTGCGCGGTGTCGCAGTACAAGCATGCGCTGGTGTTCCGTATCCGTTCCGCAGGCGATGGCAATTTCGCCCTGCCCACCGATTGGCGCGATTGTGCCCAGGGCCGCGAAGTCGTGCCGCAATGGTCGCGCTGGACGGAGTTTAGCGTCGAGGGCTTGTTACAGACCGGCGATACCAACGGTGACGGATTGACCGATGCGATGATGCCGACAATTTGGGGCACAGGAAACCAGAACACATTGGTTGCGGTTTCGGATCAGGTCTCGGAGGCGAGCGCCACGGCCCGGGCCCGATGGTCGGCGACAGATGTCGACGGCGACCGCCGCAGCGATCTGGTGCGGATTTCCGGGCAGACCGGCAGCAACTGGATTTACGCACGCCGCGTCCAGAATGGTGGCGGGTATTCGATCGACAAGACTTCGATCCGACGCTTCGAGCACAACGGCGACCGCAGTTGGCGCTGGCTCGATTTGAACGGCGATGGCCGCATGGATGTGGTCCATCTGCAATGCGAAATCCGCAACCCGGGCGCGCCCTGCGAGTTGCGGCTTGAAGCTTTGATCGCCGATGGCAACGGCCGCTTCTCCGCCAAGCCGACCGTGGTCTTCCCCGGACGCGGACGGCTGGATTCGGCGTTGACTTGGCAAGCGGCCGATATCGATGGCGATGGTCGCAGCGATCTGATCGCGCTCGAGCCGCAATCGCTGAGCGGGGGTTCTTCCTTGCTGGATGTCGTGGTCTTGCGCTCGGTTGGCGACGGCACGTTCGTGCGACGCGTCGATGCGGTGGACGTCAGTGCCACATCCAGACCGGCCTCTGTCTTCTCCAACCTTGCCGGTTGGCGCATCGCCGATATCAACGCCGACCGGCGTGCGGATCTGGTGTATCTGAATCCGCAGACCTCCGGTGTGCTGGTGACCACGCTGATTTCGACACTGGCCGGGTCCTGGCAGTTGGTTCACGTCAACATAAACCATCCATCGACTTTGCCGACGACGACTTTGCGCGCCCGAAACAGCACGGTCCGATGGTATGCGACCGATGCCAACGGCGATGGCGCTACCGACTTTGTTCGTCAATTGACCACCGACACCGGCGCGGTTCATTTCCACACTTTGTTCGGCAACGGCGGCGGCACATGGACGGCGTATGCGGCCGAGGCCACGATCGCGGGCGCAATGCTGCAAGGCACCGATTTTGGCGGCATGGGCTGGCTGCCAAGCGATGTCGACGGAGATGACGACATCGATCTGGTGCATATGGACGTGTTCTCGAACAGCGTACGCATGACCGCGGCACGTTCGGATGGACGCGGTGGATGGCGCATCGCGCAAACACCGGTCACCGCATCCGCCGCCATCGTCGATCAGGCCGAGAGCATCGGTTGGGTGCTAGCCGACAACGATGCGGACGGGCAAGACGAACTGCTGCGCGCACAAGGCGAGGCGGACGGATCGCTTTGGCTTGCCAGCGTGTCAACGCGGGCGCTCGACGATCGACTGGCCAGGGTCCGCATCGCCGACAGCGAGACGCGCATCGAGTACGGCACGATTACCGACTGGATTCTGCTCGACCGCAGCCCCGAATGCGGCCTTCCGATGGGGGCGATGCCGAGAGTCGTGCGCGGGGTGAAGCTGCGCGCATCGCAGCATGGGCAGTTCGAACGAATCGACTACGGCTTCACCTGCCCGCGTTGGTCGCAGCCGACCCGCAGTTTTCTGGGCTGGCGCGAGGTTATTGCCGAACGGGCACAGGTCGCAAACCGGCCCGCCTACACAGCGATCGAACGTTATGACCTGAGCGATGCCTGCGGCGCGCGCATTGCCGATTTGGCGCGCAGAAATACCAACGGTACGTTCGTCGGAAGCCGCAGCATCATCGCCTATCTCCCCACGACGGCGAACGCACCGTTCGTTTGCCTGCCGCAGCAGGTGCGCCGTTTGCGCTACGCCACCGACACTAACAGTGGGCTCGCGTCGAACGTGGTTCAGGAGTTCGTGTACGACGAATTCGGCAATGTCACTATCGATCGCGAAGTCGGCTCAAGCCAGGCTGGCGACGAACGCGTGACCACTCACAACTATCGTCCTGCGACCGGCCTCTACATCGTAGGCCTGCCTGCCGGGGAGCAACTGCACAACGGCGTGGATTCATCGGCTCCGATCCTGTACACCAAGTTGTATTGCTACGACGGCGACGCGACCATCGCTTGCTCGCAGGTGCCGGCGCGCGGGCAGTTGACCTCGACCGTTGATCTCTACGAGCAGGGCAGCCGGGTGACGCGCTTTGGCTACGATACCTGGGGAAATCTCGCCAGCGTGATCGGTGCCGATCAAAACGGAATGTCGATCGTCTACGATCCGGTCCAGCACCTATTCCCGATCAGCATGAGCACGCCCATTGGCGGGCCGATTTCGCAGACCGAATGGGATCGCGTGCGCGGGCTCAAGACCAAGCAAATCGACGAGAACGGCAACGCAACCCTGCTGCGCTACGATCCGCTCGGCAGAATCCGCGAGATCGTTGGTCCGACCGGCGTCACGGTGACCCGCGCATATGCCAACTGGGATGGCGCCGCGTCACCGCGAGCGATCACCGACACCGTGCGCGACGGGTCACCTGATGGGCTGTGGACGCGACAGGTGTTCGACGGGCTCGGCAGAACCTTGCGTGTGGAAAAGAAAGGCGCGAAAGCGGGCGAGATCCTGGTCAAGCGGATCGAATACGCCGATACCAGCGATCATCCGCACCGGATGTCGAACTGGTTCCGGCGCGGTGCAACCAATTCCCGCTATCAGACCCTGCGTTACGATGCGGACGGATTCCTGCGAGAGATTCTGCATCCGGACGGAACACGGCAATCCTGGCGTTACGACGTTGACCAGGACTGGGGCCGAGTCGTCGCAACCGACGCCGAAGGCCGCACCCGCGAGACCTGGGCGGACGGATTGGACCGCATCGTCCGTACCCGCGACTATGTCGGTGGGCAAGCCTCGACCGTTTCCTTCGTCTACGATGGCCGCAATCAGCTCGGGCGCATCACTGACCCGAACGGCAACGTGACAACCTATGCTTACAATCGCCTCGGTCAGAACACCAAGGTCAACGACCCGAATCTGGGTTTACAGACTCTGGTGTACGACAAGGTGGGCAATCTGGTCAGCGCGACCGATGCGCAGAACCGCACGACGACGTACACCTACGACGCACGCAGCCGCCTGCGCACCCGGACCATGCCCGGGTCGGGAACGGCGACGTGGAATTACGACGAGCCTACGCCGGGCGCGTCGCGGGGTGGGTTCACCTCGCTGGTAGACCCCAGTGCGACCGGCTGTGCGGGCAGCGTCGCCGAGCGCCGGATCTACGATCAGTTTGGCCGCCTGGCGACAATCGAACAGTGCATTCGCGGACAGAGCTACCGAATAGGCATGACCTACGATGCGCTCAACCGCACCAAGACCCTGACCTATCCCGACGGCGAAATCATCGACTACGGATACGATCCCGCAGGCAGGCTGTACAGCGTATCCGGATGGATCGACGCCTATGGCTACGACACCGAAGGACGCGTGAGTGGCATTCGCAACGCGAACGGCACCCGCGCGGTCTTCCGCTACGACCGTGAACGCGAGCAGATCGCGAACGAACAGATACGGCACGGCGCGGCCACGCTGTACGACGCCAGCTACGTCTACAAGGTCAACGGAAGCCTGGATCATTCGACCTCGCGGACGAACGCGATGAATTTGAGCTATGTCCACGACGAACTCGGGCGGGTCACCCTTGTTGGCGGCGACCAGTCGCAGACATGGAGCTACGATGTCGCCGGCAATCTGAAACACAATTCGCGGCTGGGGTATTACACGTATCCCGCGCAAGGGCCGACTGGCTGCGGCGCCGCGCCGTGCCTCGCGCCGCATGGCGTGCGTTCGGCCGGCACGTACAGTCTGAATTACAACGCCAACGGCCTGGTTTCGAGTGTGGTCGACAACGCGGCGGGAAAAACCCGTTCGATTGACTGGACCGTCGATCGCCGCCCGCAGACGATCCTCGACTACGACGGCACGCTCACGCTGTATACCTACGACGGCTGGGGCCGGAGAGTGCAGGACGAGCGCGTCGGCGAAACCATCCGTCACATCGGCAGTCTGGTCGATGTCTCCAGCGTGTCCGGAACCACCAAATATTATTTCGCCGGCAACCGGATGATCGGCGCATCGCGCGGTGGCGCGCGTTCCTGGCTGCATGGCGATCGCGCCGGCACGATCCGGTTAGTCACCAACGATCGCGGTGCAGTGGCTGGGCGTTTCGACTACAGCGTCTACGGCCGCGAGCTGTCCGCGCAAGCAGCTGCGCCCACCGGCGCATTCGGTGGCCAACGCATCGGCGGCACCCTGCTTGCGGGCGCGCGCGTCTACGACCCGGAGATCGAACGCTTCCTCGGCCCCGACACCATCGTGCCGAACATGCTCAACAGCCAGGCGTTTAATCGTTACTTGTTCAATTACGGTGCGCCTACCGAATGGGTGGATCCTTCGGGACATCAGCCGCTCGGGGTCGGCACCAGCTACAGCCCGGGTGGAGTCGGTGCGTTCGATATGGGCAGCGGCTGGATGCACCAGCCTTGGGCGGCCGCGGCCGGCACGCCGCCGGGATTCGCTGGAACTACACCGACCAGCCTTAACTTCACGCCGCTTTCCAATTGGCAGAACCCGATGCCCTGGCTGGGCAGCGACGGCGATGATGAGGACGATGCGGGTCCCGATCTGGCCGAAACCCTCTTCGAGAATGCGCCGGAAATCGCCTTCGGCGGCGTCACCGGCGGGCTGCAGGGGTTATTGCCGGCGGGTTGGCTGTTGCCGCTGGAAAAAATTACCGACGAACTGAATTTCAACCAAGAGCAGAAAGCGTGGTTCGAAGTCGGGCGCGGCTCCGCACTCACCGCGATCGGCATCATGGAGACGATCGAGGGTGTCACTCTGATGGTCGCCGGTGCCCCACCCACTATCGTCGGCGGGGCGACGGTCGCGACCGGTGTTGGTGGCTTGGTGCTCGCCGGTGGCGCAACCCTCGAAGTAGCCGGTGCCGTCACCGCGGTCGAAGGCGTGGCCGATGTGCTCGCCGGCTTGTATGTGCTTAACAAGTCCGGCCTGTACGTGCTGCTCGACAAGCGCGGCAAGATCCGCTACGTCGGCATCGCGAAGGATTTTCGCGATCGCGGATCCAAGCATGGGAAGACCAAGCCACCGCATAAATTGAAAGAAGCCATGGAGATCGACGACCCTGATGTGAGGCGCGGCTTGGAGCAGTGGGCGATGGAACACTGCAAGTCCTGCGACTGGAACAAATATGCCAGCATGAGCCCGGATAACAAAAAATTCGTGATGCGTATGTTCAAGACCTTCGAGTGGCTCGAACAGAAGGGCATCAAGCTACCGAGCACGCTGGAAGAACTGCTGATCAATCAAGGAATCCTCAAATGATGAGCCGAATACGGAAGGATGCGATGTCGACGCAACACAGCCAAATGACCGTTGTCCCCGGGGTCCTTGCGCGAGACATAGCCTTGCCCGCGCCTCGAGAATTCGCCGGCATCGGCCGCATCGGCTTGGGCACTCTGGTGTCGGCGATCGCACGATTGTTCGGTATCCACCCCTGCTCCGGTTGCGATCAGCGTGGGCGGGCGCTGAATGCGATCGCCTCGATCGAAGCGCCCGTGTTCTTCGGAACCGGAATGGCGAACGCAACACCGTGTTGGATGTTTACCGGCCGCTGCACCGGATTCGGACGCAGGCAGTGCGTGACTGCACCGGAATCGATGTCACCCGATGCGCTGATGCTCGAGCACTGCTGCGGCGGTTGGTTCCAGTATCCTTGGATAGAAGTCTGCGACGGCCAACCGCCCAAGCGCGGTTGTGGATTCTGTTTCTGGTGAGCAGCGTCTTCAATCGCTTGGTCACTATTGAATGTTATGCAGCGCGTGCGTGCTGACTTGAACTCGGGAAAAGGGTGATCAACTCGTCACCTTGCGGGCGCTGGACAATGGACGCATGGGGACGGATGGGTTGGTGGTCAACGGCGGGTCCGCTTCCTGTTCTGGGCAGCAGTGCAATCTTTGGCGAGCGACTTCAATTGGCCGAAAGTAGACATTGAAGCTGCCCCTTACCAGCGACCTGAGGCGCGCCTACCGCACTGCACCTAAGGCGCACGCACATGAAGGACACATCGTCCTCCGCCAACCTAATAATTTTGGTCAAAAATGCTGCAAAAAATAGTTTGTAAATTTGTTCAAAAGCATCAAAAACGCCGAGAAAAACTTTCTCTGATGTTTGACGTATTTGGCCGCCCTCGCCGATTGGTGTTCGAGAGCTGAAGACAAGTGCAAAACGCATCTTTTGGTCGAGGAAAACGCACGGCAGAGAAAGGTGCCGCCAACTTCGCATAATGTGCCGCCGGCAGTTTCTCTCTGACGAAAAAAGACACGCCAAGCCATTGATTGTTCAAGGGCTTTTTGGCGGAACAAGGGAGAGAAACGAAGGTGCCAGACTAGATGGTGGACTGGAGAATGATTCGAACCACCTACCAAAACATTGCTCCGAGCGAGGCGAGGAGAGAAAAACGCCTTTGTTTAAGCTGTTTTGTCTCTTTTCTCTTGCCAAAAACCGGACCTTCAAGCCTTTGATTTCTTGTCATATCCGGTCAATTGACTCGCGCGGCCAGCAAAGTCCATCGTGCCTAGCAGCATGGACTTCAAACTTTCGACCAAAACACTGAGAGAAAATTGCTCTCTCGAGGTTTGAAGATTCCATGCTCACCGCTTTGGACGTCAAACTTTTGACCAAAAAAAGAGGTGCCGAGCCAATCTGCGCGGCTTGATCCAGAGCGCGCATCTCGGTCTTCGTCGACTCACTGCACAGTAAGGCAATACCCGGGCACCGAAGTGGGCACCTTGAACGTCCGCTATCGACCCAAAGCGGACATGTGGTTAGACGTCTTGACGCCGTGGCTTATCCGCGTCTCATTGCACGCTATTTTCCTTCGAGGCTAGCGTCTCACCGCAGACTTCGCGGACGAGCGTACGTAGCCACCGGTGTGGCGGGTCGGCTTCGAGCCGCGGATGCCAGAACAGGGACACGGTAAAATCGGGTAGCGTCATGGGGAGTGCGAAGCGGAACATTCCTTCGCACAAGGTGTACGTGTGTTTCTCAGGCACTGTGGCGATCATGTCTGATGCTCTGGCCAAGGCGATTGCTGGCGAAAAACCTCCGACAGTGGCAAGCACCTGACGTTTGAGGCCGAGCGTCTCCAGAGCTTCATCTACGAGTCCGTGATCCAGATCGCGTCGCGACACCAGCACGTGCTGGCCCGCTGCGTACCGGGCAGGCGTGACCTTACCTTTGGATAGCGCGTGGCCTTTGCGGACGACGCCGATGTGTCGGTCCCGGAAAAGGCCCAGTGTCCGGATCTCGGGTCCCATCGCCTTTCCCGTGACGCCGGTTTCCAAATCGACCGTTCCATCCCGCAGCGGCGTGCTGTCCTTGTTCGTCTTGGATAGGAACCGTAGTTGTACGCCTGGCGCGTCCCTCGCGACTCGAGCGATGAGCGCGGGCCCGAAGTTCTCCACGAAGCCCTCGCTGGTACGCAGCGTAAAAGTCCGCGAGAGCGCCTGCAGGTCGAGCTTCATGGCGGGGCGGAGTACGGATTCGGCGTCGTTGACGACCTGCCGTACACGCTCTCGAAGCGCTAGCGCGCGCGGCGTTGGAACGAGACCTCGCCCCGCGCGGACAAGCAGCGGATCGCCCGTGACCTCGCGCAGCCGCGCCAACGTCCTGCTCATGGCCGATGGGCTCAGCTGCAAGCGCCGGGCCGCGGCCACAACGCTTCCTTCGGTCAGCAGGGCGTCCAAGGGAACCAACAGGTTCAGGTCAAGGGTCGGCATGCCTGACAATTACCACGAAATAGCGGACACATGGCGTGTAACGCACGAATACTGTGCAACCCATGCGCCTTCCGCCATCTGTGGAGGAGTCCTACGCTGACCTTGCTTCGCTGCCGCCGTGATCTGAGCGCCAGGTTATGCAGCAGCACCCCTAGGGCCGCACTGAAGGACTTCCATGTCTCGCTCTACCAACTCCTCAGTCTTAGCCGGGCAACCCGTGGTGTCTCGGGTTCCGTGGGCGCTCGTCGGCCTTTCACTGACGATGTTGCTGTCATCGCTGGGCACCAGCATCGCCAATGTCGGCCTGCCCACCTTCGTGCAGGCCTTCGACACCTCGTTTCAGGCCGTCCAATGGGTCGTGCTGGCCTACCTGCTCGCGATCACCACGCTCATCGTCAGCGTCGGGCGTCTGGGCGACTTGGTGGGGCGCCGCCGGCTCATGCTCGCAGGGGTCGGCGTTTTCACCGTCGCGTCCGTGGTGTGCGCTTCCGCGCCCGAGCTTTGGGTGCTAATTGGCGCCCGTGCTGCCCAGGGTCTTGGGGCTGCCGTCATGATGGCCTTGACGATGGCCTTTGTCGGAAATGCCGTTCCGAAGGAACGGGCCGGTAGTGCCATGGGGCTGCTCGGGACGATGTCTGCGATCGGCACGGCACTCGGTCCGACCCTCGGCGGTGCGCTCATCGCAGGTTTCGGCTGGCGAGCGATCTTCCTCATCAACCTGCCGCTGGGCCTGATAGCGACCGCTCTGGCGTATCGGCACTTGCCGGCCGATCGTGCGCCAACCTCGGGTCGGGCGTCGTTTGATTACCGCGGCTCGCTCCTGCTCGCGCTCACGCTGGCCGCCTATGCGCTGGCGATGACCGTGGGCAACGGTAATGTCGGCCCGATGAACGCCGCGCTGGTCTGCGCCGCCTTCGTGGGCGCCGGCCTCTTCGCTTTTGTCGAATCCAAAGTCTCCTCGCCCCTGGTCCGACCGACGCTGTTCAAGAATCGCGTTATCAGCAGCGGATTCGCAATGAGTGGCCTGGTCACCACGGTCGCCATGACCACGCTGGTGGTCGGGCCCTTCTATCTGTCCGGCGCCCTTGGTCTGGACGCCGCTCACGTGGGCTTGGTGATGTCGGCCGGTCCGCTCGTTGCCGCACTCGTTGGAGTGCCGGCCGGCCGGGGCGTCGATCGGTTCGGCGCGGGACGCATGACCGTCGCAGGGCTGATTGCCATGGCGATCGGTTGCATCGGTCTGACAGCCGTCTCCGCCCGACTGGGCGCATGGGGCTACATCGTCCCGCTAGTCACGGTGACCGCAGGCTTTGCAGTGTTCCAGGCGGCCAACAACACCGCCGTCATGACCGGCATCGAGCCAGAGCAGCGTGGCGTCGTCTCGGGTCTGCTCAATCTGTCGCGCAACCTCGGCCTCATCACCGGCGCATCCGTCATGGGCGCGGTGTACGCGTTCGGCTCGGCCACGACGGATATCGCGCGCGCTACGCCCGCTTCCGCGACCAGCGGCATGCGGCTGGCGTTCGCCATCGCCGCCGGGTTTGTCGTCGCCGCCCTTGCGCTGGCTCTCACCAGCCAAGGCAGTGCGCGCCGCGTCTCGTCAATGAAGTGAGAACCGTTGGGTCCCGGACATCGTTCTACATCATCATTGGAAATGGCCGTTCGCGGTTGCAACACCCAAACTCCCAAAAAAAAACAGGATGCAAGGCATGAGCACTCTCGTTGGCAAGGATGGATTGGCGCTTTCGCGCACACAGCGCTTCATGCGCTTCCCGCTGACCCGGATGGTGGTGGCAATCTTCATGACTGCGTTGGCGGGTGGTCTGACGCTGACGTACGCCGACAAGATTGCTGACCTGTGGGCACAGGTCATGTGGCCGGAGTTCCTCGCCGCGACAGCCGTACTTCTGGCGTATCGACTGTACGTGCACCTGTTCGAGCGACGACCGATGACGGAACTCGCCAGTGCCAAACTAGTGCCGGAACTGGGGGCGGGCCTGCTGACCGGAGCCGGGCTGGTGACGTGCTCGATCGCGCTGCTGATGGCGGTGGGCGGCTACCGCATCGTAGGCAGCAACGGCTTGAGCGCTACGGTCATCACGCCATTGGCAATGATG